>NZ_CP017659.1:3582500-3660000 GCF_015326965.1 Paenibacillus sp. JZ16 | reverse complement strand
ATTAGGTGAAGAGGTCTGGAAAGGCCCGCTATAAGAGGTAAAAGCCCTGTAGCCGAAAGTATATTCCCTCCGAGACGGATCCCGAGTAGTGCGGGGCACGTGAAACCCCGTATGAATCCAGCAGGACCATCTGCTAAGGCTAAATACTCCCTAGCGACCGATAGTGAAACAGTACCGTGAGGGAAAGGTGAAAAGCACCCCGGAAGGGGAGTGAAATAGATCCTGAAACCGTGTGCTTACAAGAAGTCAGAGCCCGATCTATGGGTGATGGCGTGCCTTTTGTAGAATGAACCGGCGAGTTACGTTCCCATGCAAGGTTAAGGCGAGAAGCCGTAGCCGCAGCGAAAGCGAGTCTGAATAGGGCGACATAGTATGTGGGCGTAGACCCGAAACCGTGTGATCTACCCCTGTCCAGGGTGAAGGTGCGGTAACACGCACTGGAGGCCCGAACCCACGTATGTTGAAAAATGCGGGGATGAGGTGGGGGTAGCGGAGAAATTCCAATCGAACTCGGAGATAGCTGGTTCTCCCCGAAATAGCTTTAGGGCTAGCCTCGGAATGAAGAGTCGTGGAGGTAGAGCACTGATTGGGTGCGGGGCCCGCAAGGGTTACCAAGCTCAGTCAAACTCCGAATGCCATAGACTTATATCCGGGAGTCAGACAGTGAGTGCTAAGATCCATTGTCAAAAGGGAAACAGCCCAGACCATCAGCTAAGGTCCCCAAGTGTGTGTTAAGTGGGAAAGGATGTGGAGTTGCACAGACAACCAGGATGTTGGCTTAGAAGCAGCCACCATTTAAAGAGTGCGTAATAGCTCACTGGTCGAGTGACTCTGCGCCGAAAATGTAACGGGGCTAAACACACCACCGAAGCTATGGCTTGATGCGTATGCATCAGGGGTAGGGGAGCGTTGTGTATGCGTTGAAGGTGTACCGTAAGGAGCGCTGGAGAGTACACAAGTGAGAATGCCGGTATGAGTAACGAAAAGATCAGTGAGAATCTGATCCGCCGAAAGCCCAAGGTTTCCTGAGGAAGGCTCGTCCGCTCAGGGTAAGTCGGGACCTAAGGTGAGGCCGAAAGGCGTAATCGAAGGACAACAGGTTGAAATTCCTGTACCACCGTAAACCGTTATGAACGATGGGGTGACGCAGGAGGGTAGTGACGCGGACTGATGGATGTCCGTCCAAGCAGTGAGGCTGATGTGTAGGCAAATCCGCACATCGATAAGGCTGGGCTGTGATGGGGAGTGAAAATTATAGTAGCGAAGGTCATGATCTCACACTGCCAAGAAAAGCCTCTAGTCAGGTGAAGGTGCCCGTACCGCAAACCGACACAGGTAGGCGAGAAGAGAATTCTAAGGCGCGCGGAAGAACTCTCGTTAAGGAACTCGGCAAAATGACCCCGTAACTTCGGGAGAAGGGGTGCCTCGGTAGGGTGAATAGCCCGAGGGGGCCGCAGTGAAAAGGCCCAAGCGACTGTTTAGCAAAAACACAGGTCTGTGCGAAGCCGTAAGGCGAAGTATACGGGCTGACGCCTGCCCGGTGCTGGAAGGTTAAGGGGAGCGGTTAGGGGTTAAACCCGAAGCTGTGAACCGAAGCCCCAGTAAACGGCGGCCGTAACTATAACGGTCCTAAGGTAGCGAAATTCCTTGTCAGGTAAATTCTGACCCGCACGAATGGCGTAACGACTTGGGCGCTGTCTCAACGAGAGATCCGGTGAAATTTTAATACCTGTGAAGATGCAGGTTACCCGCGACAAGACGGAAAGACCCCATGGAGCTTTACTGCAGCTTGATATTGGATTTGGGTACGATCTGTACAGGATAGGTGGGAGCCTAAGAAGCATGAGCGCCAGCTTGTGTGGAGGCGACGTTGGGATACCACCCTGATCGTATCTAGGTTCTAACCTGGTACCGTAATCCGGTACGGGGACAGTGTCAGGCGGGCAGTTTGACTGGGGCGGTCGCCTCCTAAAGAGTAACGGAGGCGCCCCAAGGTTCCCTCAGAATGGTTGGAAATCATTCGAAGAGTGCAAAGGCATAAGGGAGCTTGACTGCGAGACCTACAAGTCGAGCAGGGACGAAAGTCGGGCTTAGTGATCCGGTGGTACCGCATGGAAGGGCCATCGCTCAACGGATAAAAGCTACCCTGGGGATAACAGGCTTATCTCCCCCAAGAGTCCACATCGACGGGGAGGTTTGGCACCTCGATGTCGGCTCATCGCATCCTGGGGCTGAAGTAGGTCCCAAGGGTTGGGCTGTTCGCCCATTAAAGCGGTACGCGAGCTGGGTTCAGAACGTCGTGAGACAGTTCGGTCCCTATCTGTCGTGGGCGTAGGAAATTTGAGAGGAGCTGTCCTTAGTACGAGAGGACCGGGATGGACGTACCGCTGGTGCACCAGTTGTTCCGCCAGGAGCATGGCTGGGTAGCTACGTACGGACGGGATAAGCGCTGAAAGCATCTAAGCGTGAAGCCCCCCTCAAGATGAGATTTCCCAACTAGTAAGACCCCTTGAAGACGACGAGGTAGATAGGTTGGAGGTGGAAGTGCAGCAATGCATGGAGCTGACCAATACTAATCGGTCGAGGGCTTATCCAAAAAACACCCCAAAAAGTGAAGCGAAGCTTTGGAGCAACGCCAAATACTTTCCGGGGACCCCGATACCACATCGGGTAATGCTACGGATTCTAATCAACGCAAATTTCGTTTCGTATCTAGTTTTCAGGTGATTAAGCATCTGAGCCGTTTGGTGGCGATGGCGGAAGGGTTCCACGCGTTCCCATACCGAACACGACCGTTAAGCCTTCCAGCGCCGATGGTACTTGGACCGAAGGGTCCCGGGAGAGTAGGACGTCGCCAAGCGAACAACCATAAAGACCGTTATCGAGTCATCGATAACGGTCTTTTCCTATTGCTCCTAAAGAGTGTGATGTTTCTATACTAGCCCCAAAAGACGATCCTAAAAGATCGTCTTTTTTCGTTTCGCCAAAGATTCATCCTCACGCTTTTTCGCAATCCTCTAAATCACCATAATGAGGCAGCAGTTCCCTGAGCGCACAAGCAAAATTTCCACACTGAAAAATTAGGCTTTACAGAACCAAACCACTAGTGTACTATTTAACTATAACACCGATACAAAAAGGAGTGGAACTAATACATGAGCGGAAACGATTCAAATAAAGGGACAACGAATATAGAGAATTCCTCAGGGGAATGGGTTGATGGAATCAGTGGATCGGCCTCCACCAATAGGAAAGATGCCAAGAAAGGTCCAGTCGTTCTAACGGTCGAACAGGTCACCAAGACGATTGGCAAGAAGAACATCGTCGATGGGCTATCCTTTGACATTCATCGCGGTGAAATCGTTGGTTTGCTTGGACCGAACGGCGCGGGCAAAACAACAACCATTCGGATGATTGTAGGGTTAATCGAGATGTCCCATGGCGATGTACAGGTAAAAGGGCACAGCATCAAAAAGGACTTCGTTCAAGCCGTCCGGCATATCGGGGGCATCATCGAGAATCCGGAATTCTATCCGTACATGAGCGGTTATGACAACCTGAGACAGTACCAGCGGATGTCTGAGGGAGTGACCATCACGAGAATCATGGAGGTTGTTAAGCTTGTTGGGCTCCAGGATGCCATCCACAAGAAGGTGCGCGCTTATTCCCTGGGAATGCGCCAACGGCTTGGAATAGCGCAGGCCTTGCTGCATAATCCATCCATCCTCATTCTTGACGAGCCGACGAACGGCCTGGATCCAGCGGGTATCCGCGAGATGCGGGATTACTTGAAGCAAATCGCCAAAGATGAGGGAATTGCCATTCTCGTATCCAGCCATCTGCTGTCGGAGATGGAACTGATGTGCAGCCGTGTGGTCGTTATCCAAGAGGGGAAATTCGTAACCGAGCGTTCTATCGGGGGGACAGTCGTTAATGAAGAATTTACTACGGTAAGCTTCCGCGTGAATGACGCGACCATGGCTGAACAAACGATTAGACATTTGCAAAACATCACATTGCGGAGCACCCAACTGGAGGAGGGAATCATTACCCTTCAACTTCAGGAAGAAGATATTCCTTCGCTGATCCAGACACTGTGTGATGCACGGGTACGGATTTACCGCGTGGAAGAGATCAAATCGTCACTTGAAGAAGAATTCTTAAAATGGACAGGAGGCAACCGCATTGCGTAGCTTTGGAAATCTCGTCTGGAATGAATGGCTCAAAATGTTCAAGAAACGCAGCTTCTTCCTGCCCTATGCGCTTTTGGCCGGAATGGTGGTCTTCACGGCGTCCTTGCTCTATAAGTTTTCCGGTGGGAGCAGTACCGGTTATGAATTTGCCGAGATAGCTGTTACAACCAAGGGAATGGGGCAAGTGCTGACCCTGCTCGCCATTGTCGTGACGGCAGGAGCCGTAGCGAAGGAACACAGCATGGGAACCATCAAATTGCTGCTTATACGTGCACAGAGCCGCACCAAAATTTTGGCATCGAAATATGTGGCCGTATTGATTTACATCTTAACACTGGTGGCCTTCATGTTTGCTGTAGCCGTGCTGACAGGTCAAATTACGTTTGGCATGGATGTCGGCTCCGTTACGCTTGGCGACGTGCTCATTGGAGCCGTGAACAACCTGGTGTATACGATCGTTTATGTAACGCTAACCTTTATGGTAGGCATTCTAACGAGATCTACCGGTCCTGCAATCGGTATTGGCATGTTCATGGTCATTATGGAAAGTATGGTGGTACAGCTGCTTGCGCGTTACTCCTGGTCTAAATACCTTCTGTTCCTGAACGTGGATCTTTCCATGTACAGCGGAGGCGCAAGCTCTCCGATTCCAGGCATGAGTTTAACATTCTCAATGATGATGCTCGCTGTATATCTCCTCTTGTTTCTTGCGATAGGCTTTGTTACGTTTAAAAAACGGGATGTCGCATAAGGAACACTGAGTTCGAGGTAGAGCGGCGGAAAGGAGCAACCCGACAGTGAGTATAGAATTCGACAATAATCTGCCGATCTATTTACAGATCATGACGTATTTAAAGAAAGAAATCATCATCGGCAAACTGCAGCCCGGTGATAAAATCCCATCGGTTCGAGAATTAGCGAGTGAGCTTCAAATAAATCCAAACACGGTGCAGCGAACTTTTCAGGAATTGGAGCGTGAGGGTATTGTGGAGACGCGGCGGGGATTGGGGCGATACGTGACAAGCGAGGAATCCAAAATTATGGAAATCAAAAAAGAAATGGCAGGCGATCTGCTGGAACGCTTTATTCGCGGCATGCAGGAGCTTGGCTTTAAAGATCAGGATATCATATCGATCGTGGAAGATGCTGTGAAGCAGCCATGATCCATAGCGGAGGTGAAATCACGGTGGAGAATCTGTTACAGGTAAAGAACGTGACCAAAACGTATGCCGGTGGCCGCAGAGCATTACATGATGTTAATCTGGATATCAACGGTGGAAAAATCATTGGTTTGCTGGGCACCAACGGCAGTGGTAAGAGTACGCTTATGAAAATTGCCGCTGGGTTGATTCAGCCCACAACGGGCGGCGCTTACGTCAACGGCAAACCGGTCGGCCTGGAAACGAAAGCCGTCGTTTCCTTTATGCCGGATCGGCCCGTGACGGAATCCTGGATGAAGGTATCGGATGCGGTGGCATATTTTAAAGATTTTTATGAGGACTTTAATGTGGAGAAGGCACGCAACATGCTGGAGTTCATGAATTTAAAGACCCATGACCGCATCAGTTCCTTATCCAAAGGAATGAATGAGCGCCTGCAGTTAACATTGGCCTTGTCCCGTGAAGCCCAGCTGTATATGCTGGATGAGCCGATTGGCGGAGTGGATCCGGTAGCCCGGGGCAAAATTTTGGATGCGATTGTGGAATTCTACAACGAGGACAGCAGCATTATCATTTCAACCCATTTAGTCCGGGATATTGAGCGGATATTTGATGAAGTGATCTTTATTCAGGGCGGCGAAGTCGTCATGCATGACGAAGTTGAGAACATCCGCCTGAGACACGGAAAAAGCGTGGATGAGATGTTTAAAGAGGTGTATGCAGAATGATGAAACTGTTGAAATACGACTGGAAGAGAAACTCGACCACGCTGCTTGGCGCCTTCGCGATTCTACTCATTATACAGATGGCGATCACGGTCACAGGCTCGATAAGAGAATGGAAGCTTGGAATCATGTTCGGTTTAAGCATGTTGGTATATGGCTCCATGAGCGTACTGCCGCTGGTGGTCGCTTGCAGGACATTCGATTTTAATATCCAGGCATATCACCGGCGTCTGCTCCCCGTGCGTTCTGTCTGGAACGTGGTTTCCTCCCTTATATTGGCTTGCGCGAGTTTACTGGCGCTTTGCGTTCTGATGGCTCTGCATTTGTGGTACTATTGGGACTCCGCAAGCATCCCGTGGGAGACTCTCCATTTTTCGGACTTCCCTGTCCTGTATTATATCGGGCTTGCTCTTCATATGGTATGGAAATTCATCTATTTGATGATAACGATATTTTTTGCCATAACCATGGCCAGAAGTATCACAAAGAAAGGCAGTGTATGGATCGGTATTCTGGTGTTTTTTGTACTGCAGTACATTCTTGGCTGGCTCAGCAACCTGCTCTTTGGAGAAGGAGCAGCATGGATCGGGCCGATGACCACCATTTCGTTCGAGAATGAGGTGAACTTTACCGTATCTGGAGGGCAATATACGTTTGCATGGGGGGCGTTTGCTTTCGATGTAATAATGACTGCCTTGATCTTGTATGCAACGGTTTACCTCATCGACCGGAAGGTTGAGGTTTAACCAAAAAAAGATACTTGGAAATCAGGAAAACGAATGAACAAGGTCTAGACTATAGAACGAACAAAGAGACTGCCTATCGAGGGCAGTTTTTTTGCGTATGGAAGGAGATCATAGGGATGAGACAGAACTAGAATCAAACCCTAGCCTTCCTGAGCAAGAATGGAACCCTCCATTAGATCATGTGAAATAGGGATAAATACGTAATTGTGACTCAAACATTATAACGTTATATTCACGTAGCGCTCGTTCTGTGCTATGCTATAACCACGACACTCAACTTACACAATGTAAACCGACGGGATAAGAGGATCCAAGGCTGGTCCGGCAAGGCTGAAGGAGTGAAGCTATGAAAATATTGGAACAGCGTTTTATTATACGCAATGTAAAGACGGTCCATGAGGATGAACCTTTTGACATTGTCATGGAGAATGGATTCATAACCGAAATAACGGATGCAAACACGGCCGAGGGTGCCAACAGTTTTGATGGTACAGGTCTATATGTGTCCAGCGGCTGGATCGATATGCATGTCCATGCGGTCGCTAAGCTGGAGCCTTACGGAGATGCCATCGACGAAATCGGCGTTAAGCAAGGGGTTGCCACCATAATCGACGCAGGGAGCTGCGGCGCGGATACGATTGGAGAACTGGCAGCCGAGGTTGCCAGGTCCAAGACGAATGTGTTTGCTTTTCTGAATATTTCGCATATCGGTCTGCAGCGGGTCGACGAGTTGTCCAGTCTGGAATGGATCGATGCCGAGAAGGCAACAAAGGCGGTAAACACGTATCCGGATCTGATCATTGGACTCAAGGCCAGAATTAGTAAAAGCGTCGTCAAGGACAATGGGGTGGAACCGCTTCGACTCGCAAGAAAATTGTCGGATAAAACGTCACTGCCGCTGATGGTACATATCGGGTCAGGGCCACCTCCGATTGAGGAAGTATTGGAGCTGCTTCAGAAAGACGACATTATTACTCATTATATGAACGGCAAAGCCAACAATTTATTTGATTCGGACGGGAAGCCGATCCCTGCCCTGGTGGAAGCGATAGCTCGCGGCGTCCATCTGGATGTGGGCCATGGAACGGCAAGCTTCTCGTTCTTGGTGGCGGAATATGCCAAGGCCCAAGGGATTAAGCCGGACACGATCAGCACCGATATTTATCGCGGGAATCGCATCCATGGCCCGGTGTACAGCCTGGCTAATGTCATGACGAAGTTCCTGTATTTGGGGTACAGCCTGCAGGAGGTGGTCTCAGCGGTAACGGACCATGCAGCAGGATGGTTGCGCCGTCCGGAGCTTGGCCGAATTCAGGCCGGCGATGCCGCTCACCTGACGCTGTTTGCCCTGCAGCAGGGCGCTATGAGTTTAACGGATTCCGAAGGGGAGACCCGAATCGCTGATCGATATATCGAAGCCAGAGGAGTGGTTGTCAATGGATCATTCATTACATGCTAAATACGGGTTGAAACGAGTGGTTAATGCCAGCGGGCGCATGAGTATTCTTGGCGTATCGGCGCCGACGGATACCGTCATGGAAGCGATGCGGATCGGCGGGCAGAGTTACGTGGAAATCGCGGATCTGGTAGATAAGGCGGGCGACTACATGGCGCGCATCCTTGGTTCCGAGGCTGCGGTCGTTGTCAATTCCGCTTCCAGCGGAATCGCGCTTTCCGTGGCTGGAATCGTCACCGAAGGCAATCGCAGACGCAGTGACCGACTGCACCAGGAGCCAATCGCGAAGAACGAGATTATCATGTTTAAGGGACATAATGTGCAGTATGGTGCACCTGTTGAAACGATGGTTTATCTCGGGGGCGGCAAGGTCGTTGAAGTTGGGTATGCCAACGAAGGGCGCAAGGAGCATATCGCAGAAGCGATTAATGAGCGTACAGCCGCTATTTTGTATGTGAAATCCCATCATTGCGTACAGAAAAATATGATTTCGGTGGAAGAAGTGGCAGAAGTGGCCCAGGCACATGGACTTCCGCTGATTATCGACGCTGCTGCCGAAGAGGATATCCAGAAGTATGTGAAATACGGAGACCTGGCGATATACAGCGGATCCAAGGCAATTGAAGGCCCGACCTCCGGCATTGTCGGCGGCAAACGTCAATACGTCGAGTGGGTAAAAGCGCAGCTGCATGGTATTGGGCGCAGCATGAAGGTTGGCAAGGAAACGACGTTTGGACTGCTTCAGGCGCTGGATGAGTATATGGTGAAGGAAGATAAGAGTGAGCAGGAGAAAGCGGCACTGGAGGAAATGAAAACCTTATCGAAATTGCCGGGCATTGAGGTGACCATTGTTCAGGACGAAGCGGGAAGGGCGATCTATAGGGGGCGCGTGAAAGTCGATGAAAATGCGGCCGGGGTCAGTGCCAAGTCCATGAACGATCAGCTTCGCGAAGGCGATATTGCTGTGTACACCAGGGATTACGGCGTTCGCCAGGGATATTTTGATATTGATCCTCGCTCGCTTTCCGGGGATGATTTGCAGGTCATTATAACGAGAATACAGCAGATTGCAGGGGGAAACTAAGATGGCAAACATGGAGAAACGTCTTTACAGAAATCGCGCGGCACTGAACGTGCTTGCAGGCAGCATTCAGAATGCGAAGGAAATTTTTGAAGCTTCGGAAGGGCATGTGCTGGTCGGCGTATTGTCCAAAAATTATCCGAATGCACAAGAGGCCGTTATTGCGATGAAGGAGTACGGCGCCGTTATCGAAGATGCGGTATCGATCGGATTGGGTGCCGGCGATAACCGCCAAGCTGCGGTGGTAGCCGAGATTGTAAAAAGCTACCCAGGCACGCATATCAATCAGGTGTTCCCGGCGGTCGGTGCTACACGTGCCAATCTGGATGGCAAAGAAAGCTGGATTAACAGCCTTGTTTCTCCTTCGGGTCAAGTGGGCTACGTGAATATCTCAACCGGACCGGTGAGCGCTGCCGGATCGGACAAAGCCATCGTACCTGTAAAAGCAGCCATCGCGCTGGTGCGCGATATGGGCGGTAACGCACTGAAGTACTTCCCGATGCAGGGCTTGAAGCTGGAGGATGAGTACCGCGCGGTAGCGAAGGCGTGTGCGGAGGAAGGATTCGCGCTTGAACCAACAGGCGGGATTGATAAAGAGAATTTTGAAGCCATCGTGCGCATCGCACTCGAAGCGGGAGTGCAGCAGGTCATCCCGCACGTGTACTCCTCGATTATCGACTCGACAAGCGGAGATACAATCATTAGCGATGTTCAAGAGCTGCATCGCAAGCTAAAAGCGCTGGTTGATCAATATGCCTAAGACGATTGCCGCATATGGCGAAGTGATGATGCGTCTTCAAGTACCGGGATATGCTTCCTTGGCTCAAGAGAGCCATCTGAATTATTCCTTTTCCGGCACGGGGGTAAACATCGCCTCGGCTGTGGCAAGGTTCGGTCATAACGGTTACCTGGTCAGCACGCTGCCGGATAACCCGCTTGGCGAAGCGGCGGTTTCCTACCTGCGCAGGCTTGGCATCGATACTTCGCTCATAAGCCGCGGAGGCAAATATGTTGGCATGTACTTTTTGGAGAATGGCTTTGGTGTCAGACCCGGACGCGTGACCTATACGGACCGGCTGGGCAGCAGCTTTAACACGGCAGAGGATGCCATGTACGATTTCGGTGCGATTGCCCAAAAGATAGACATGATCCATTTTTGCGGTATAACTCTTTCCATGAATGACACGGTACGAGGTCAAATGAAGACACTGGCTCGTGAAGTTAAGGCTAACGGGGGAACCGTTGTGTTCGATTGCAATTATCGTCCCTCTTTATGGGGGACAGACCGCTATGAGTTTGCCAAGCCGCACTATGAGGAAATGCTGTCATTGGCGGATATCGTCTTTATGAATGAGAAGGATGCTATCTATATCCTTGGTATGGAGACGACCCGGGAGGATCGGAACGAACAGCTGCAGGAGTTGATTCCGAAGGTGGCAGCGAAGTATAATATTACGGTTGCGTCGGGTACCCACCGCAAGATCAACGGGGATAACACCCATTCCCTGCAAGGCTATCTCTACACGGATGGAGCGTTTCATTTTTCCAAAACGTTGACGTTTTCCGTTCATGATCGTATCGGCGCGGGTGATGCTTACGCCAGCGGGGTGATTCACGGGATCTCGGAGGGTTATGAACCGAATCGGACGGTTGATTTTGCCGCAGCTGCGGCGATGCTTGCCCATACCGTAACAGGGGATACGCCGACGGCGAACGAACGCGAAGTGCTTCAGGCAATGAGTCATCATATGTCTGACGTGGAAAGGTAGGAGAAGCATGTCGATCACGCGGAAGAACGGTCCGCTATACTTGCAAATCAAGAAGATCATAAAAGATCGGATTCTGCATGGGGAATATCCACTCGGCTCCCATATTCCTTCCGAGCCGCAGCTGGAGCAGGAATTTAACGTTAGCAAAATGACGGTCCGCAATGCGATCCAGGAGTTGTATCAGGAAGGATATGTAGAGAAGCGGAGCGGGGTAGGAACGATTGTGACCCGGAATACTTCCTTCTCCAAGCTTTCCAAAGGCAAGCTGTTTACCGAGATTCTGGTCGAAGAAGGACACCAGATTCGGAAGCGTCACCTGAAGACGGAATGGGTGCTTAATGAGCCGGATAGCGAACTGTTCTTAAAATTCGGGGAGCGGTGCCTGCTTATTGAACGATTGTATTTACTGGACGGGAGTCCTTTTATTTACTACACTCACTACGTGTCATCCCAAGTGGATATGGGTGAAGAGTTCGGTTCCACCGAACTACCGTCTCTCTATGACCGCATCGAGGAAAGTCAAATTACGCTGGAGAATTTCCGCGACCGTTTCCTGGCAACCGTGGCAAATGAAGAGACTGCCTCCTTGCTTGAAGTAAGTGTAGGCTCTCCGTTACTGAAGCGGCTCAGAACCTCTTATGACGGGACAGGCAGCATCATTGAATACAGCATCGGTTATTACAATACGGAGCTGCAGCACTACTTGATCAGTTATGACGCTTAAAGCTTGACACGATACAGCATTATGATATGGAGAAGTGGCCTTGTAACCGGTTTTCACCGGTATGGAGGCTGCTTCTTTTTTTGCTGCCCTTTGTACGAATTGTTCTTGAAGAAGAGGCTATAAGCGATCAAAGAACTGGGTACAATAAGAATTAGGCAAAGCGCGATAAATTGAGAAGTACCTCTTGGCAAAATGAAAAAATGTGCTATAATGAGATCAAAGTCAAAGAAAGTCAAAGTCAACGAGAGGGTTCGCTGGTTTTGATTAAGGTTAAAATTAACGTATAAGCAAGGCTCTGTGCGGACGTGTAAGATCACTATCCGTCTTAACGTTTCAAACAGTGGAGGATGAACAGACCAATGCGTAATATCTCTGATATTATCGAACAATACCTGAAGAGCATACTGCAGGAAAGTCCGGAGGGTACCGTTGAAATTCAACGCAACGATCTGGCGGAGCAATTTTCTTGCGTTCCTTCCCAGATTAACTACGTGATCAGTACACGGTTTACGCTGGAGAAGGGCTTTCTTGTCGAGAGCAAGCGCGGCGGGGGCGGGTACATACGCATCCAACGTATCGAGCTTCCCCAGCATACTGCACTCCAGCAGCATCTTCATCATACCATTGGCAGCATGATTGACCAGACGGTGGCTGAAGGATTGATTTACCAGCTGGAGGAGTCCCGTTTTTTAACGAAGCGGGAGGCCAGCGTGATGCGGGCCGCCATTTCACGGGAGTGCCTGAATGTGAAGCTTCCTTATCGGGATGAGCTGCGTGCAAGGATTATGAAGGCGATGCTTATTTCTTTATTAGGTAAGTGAGTCTGTGTAAGGGGGCATCGGATTATGATATGCCAAGAATGCGGTAAACGGCCGGCGACACTTCATTTCACCAAAATTGTGAACGGGGAGAAAACGGAGTTTCATTTTTGTGAAACCTGTGCCCGCGAAAAAGGGGAATTGATCCCCGGCACGTCGAATGGTTTTTCTATACACAGTTTGCTGTCAGGTCTTCTGGATCTGGATCCTTCAGGCAAGGGCCAGAGCCCCGGCGCAAAAATGGCCCAGACGCTGCAGTGCGAAGAATGCGGTATGACGTATTCCCAGTTCAGCAAGCTTGGCCGGTTCGGCTGCAGCTCGTGTTATAAATACTTTTCGGATCGATTGGATCCATTGTTTAAGCGAGTCCATGGAGGAACATCCCATGTCGGCAAAGTGCCAAAGCGTACAGGTGGCCGGATTCAGATCAAACGCCAAATTGATGAGCTTAAGAAGGAGCTTCAAATTCGGATCGTGCAGGAGGAGTTTGAAACGGCTGCCGAGATCCGGGACCAAATCCGTGAGCTGGAGCGAAATATGGCTCAGGGATAAGATTGTAAGATTTTGCACTTTAGTAGGAGGAATGCGTGATGTCTAATCTCCGGTTTACCGATTCGGCGCTGAGCGAGTGGATGCGCGGAAACGGTCAGGATTCCGACATTGTCATCAGCACCCGTGTCAGGGTGGCGCGCAATCTGCAGCATCTTCCTTTCCCGCTGCTGGCAACGGATCAGCAGTCAGGAGAAGTGCTAGAGCGCCTGACGAATGTGTTGAAGAATAAGGACGATTTGCAGGATTTCGGGGATTTACATGTAATTAAATTAAGTGAGATTGATGAGCTGGATAAGAAGGTTCTTGTTGAGAAGCATCTGATCAGTCCCAATCTGGCGAATGAATCCCGAAACGGTGCAGTCATCCTTACGGAAGATGAATCCGTCAGCATTATGATCAATGAAGAGGATCACCTGCGCATACAGTGCTTATATCCCGGATTTCAGGTTCGTGAGGCATGGGCACGTGCGACGGCGCTGGATGATGTTTTTGAATCCGAGATCGATTATGCATTTGATGACAAGCGAGGTTATCTTACCAGCTGTCCGACCAATGTCGGAACCGGCCTTCGCGCATCGGTCATGATGCATCTGCCCGCTCTTGTTATGACACAGCAGATTAACCGGATTCTCTCGGCTGTATCGCAGGTAGGTTTGACTGTAAGAGGGATTTACGGCGAAGGCAGCGAAGCATTAGGCAACCTGTTTCAAATCTCGAATCAGATTACGCTCGGTCAAACCGAGACGGAGATCATTGAGAATCTGCACAGCGTTGCCCTGCAAATCATCGAGCATGAGAAGAATGCCAGAGCCCGGCTCTTGGGTGAATCCAAGCTCCGGATTACGGATCGGGTTATGCGCTCCTATGGCATACTGTCCTATGCGGCGGTGATGGATTCCAAGGAAGCGGCCCAGCGTTTGTCCGATGTTCGGCTTGGCGTGGATCTCGGCCTCTTGGACGGTCCGGAAATCCCGGTCATGAATGAACTGAATGTGAAGACGCAGCCGGGCTTTCTGCAGAAGACCTATGGAGAGGGCATGACTCCTTCCGAACGCGACATGTACAGGGCTAAGCTTATCAGAGAAACATTGGGTAACCATTAAGGATTTATACTCGTTTTACTGTTGGATGACGGTTTAAGCGTCCTATTGCTGACGATACACCGAAATCCGCGAGGTTCAATATATTAATTGAAACGTGGAGGTGCAATACTATGATGTTTGGCAGATTTACGGAACGTGCACAAAAGGTGCTTGCATTGGCTCAGGAAGAAGCAGTACGACTGGGGCACAACAATATCGGCACAGAACATATCCTGCTAGGACTTATTCGTGAAGGAGACGGCATTGCAGCCAAAGCGCTGATCGGACTTGGACTTGGTCTTGAGAAAATTCAGGATGAAGTCGAAACATTAATCGGACGCGGTCAGGAGCAGCCTACCAACATTGCCTATACGCCAAGAGCGAAAAAGGTAATTGAGCTCTCCATGGACGAAGCTCGTAAGCTTGGTCATACCTACGTAGGTACGGAGCATATTCTGTTGGGGCTGATTCGTGAAGGTGAAGGGGTTGCCGCACGCGTGCTGAACAACCTGGGCATTAGCCTGAACAAAGCCCGCCAGCAAGTGCTGCAGCTGCTCGGCAGCAGCGAAGCGGTATCGAGCCATCATGGCACGCCGCAAAACGTAAGCACGCCTACACTTGACAGCCTCGCTCGCGATCTGACCGCCATTGCCAAAGAAGGCAACCTGGATCCGGTCATTGGACGCAGCAAAGAAATCGAGCGCGTGATTCAGGTGTTAAGCCGCCGTACGAAGAACAACCCGGTGTTGATTGGTGAACCAGGGGTAGGTAAGACGGCGATTGCGGAAGGTCTGGCACAACGCATCATTAATAATGAAATTCCGGAGACACTGCGTGACAAACGCGTCATGACGCTGGATATGGGCTCGGTTGTTGCCGGTACGAAATACCGCGGCGAGTTTGAGGATCGCCTGAAAAAAATCATGGATGAGATTCGTCAAGCGGGCAACATCGTTCTGTTCATCGATGAGCTGCATACCTTGATCGGTGCAGGCGGTGCAGAAGGTGCGATTGACGCTTCCAACATTCTTAAGCCATCATTGGCACGCGGAGAACTTCAGTGCATCGGAGCAACCACACTGGATGAATACCGCAAATATATTGAAAAAGATGCTGCCCTCGAGCGTCGTTTCCAACCGATCACGGTGGACCAACCGTCGCCTGAGGAAGCCATTCAGATTCTGTATGGACTGCGTGACCGTTATGAAGCGCATCACCGCGTGAAAATTACGGATGAAGCGATCGAGCAGGCTGTGAAATTGTCAGACCGCTACATTACGGACCGCTTCCTGCCGGATAAAGCGATTGATCTGATTGACGAGGCTGGTTCAAAAGTTCGCCTTCATACGTATACCATACCGCCTAATCTGAAAGATCAGGAAGCGCATCTGGAGGACATCCGCAAAGAGAAAGACGCAGCTGTCCAAAGCCAGGAATTCGAGAAGGCTGCAGCGCTGCGCGATACGGAGCAGAAGCTCCGCGAAGAACTAGAAATCACGAAGAATCAATGGAAAGAAAAACAAGGACGTACCGATTCCGAGGTAACGCCGGAGGATATCGCCGACGTTGTCGCCAACTGGACGGGTATTCCTGTAAATAAACTGAAAGAAGAAGAGACCGAGCGTCTTCTGAATCTGGAAGAAATCCTCCACAGCCGCGTGATCGGTCAAGAGGAAGCGGTCAAAGCGGTCAGCCGTGCGGTTCGTCGTGCACGCGCAGGCTTGAAAGATCCGAAGCGTCCAATGGGCTCCTTCATCTTCCTGGGTCCTACAGGGGTAGGTAAAACTGAGCTGGCACGTGCCCTTGCTGAAGCGATGTTCGGAGATGAGAATGCGGTTGTGCGGATCGATATGTCCGAGTACATGGAGAAGCATTCCACGTCACGTCTCGTCGGAGCGCCTCCGGGATATGTAGGTTACGAGGAAGGCGGTCAGCTGACCGAGAAAGTACGCCGCAAACCGTATTCCGTTGTCCTGCTCGACGAAATCGAAAAGGCGCATCCTGAGGTATTCAACATCCTGCTTCAAGTGTTGGAAGATGGACGCTTGACCGATTCCAAGGGCCGCGTGGTGGACTTCCGGAACACCCTGATCATCCTGACCTCCAACGTGGGAGCGGAAGCGATCAAGAAAAATTCTACGCTTGGATTTACTGCGGTGACGGATGCAGGTCGCGATTATAACAACATGAAAGGCAAAGTGATGGATGAGCTCAAGAAGAGCTTCCGTCCGGAGTTCTTGAACCGGATTGACGAGATTATCGTATTCCACTCTCTGGAAGAGAAACACATTGCCGAAATCGTGACATTAATGTCCGACGAGCTGCGCAAGCGTCTGAAGGAATTCGAGGTGCATTTCGAGCTCACAGACAAAGCGAAGGCCTTCATTGCGAAGGAAGGATACGATCCGGCCTTCGGTGCCCGCCCGCTGCGCCGGGCTATCCAGAAGCACATCGAGGATCGTCTCTCCGAGGAGCTGTTGAAAGGTACGGTGGCCAAGGGTGATTCGCTTGTCATCGATGAAGCAAACGGCGAGCTGGTTGTGAACAAGAGTGAAAGTGTAACGGCCGCATCGGCCGAAACGGAATAAGATGTACACCCCCCGCTGGAGTTAAATCCAGCGGGGTTTTGTTTTGTTGGTGTGAAGTCAGATTCCGGTACTGCATGATGGGGATATCTTTTGAAGGGTACTCGGTATGAGCTGCTTGTGATTAGTTTGAAATTCCTACAGTTCAACCGAGCGGAGAGGACGGAATCGTTCTGAAGAAGCGATAGCGGTCGCCTTTAAAACCGGGAAACCACTTTTGATATCAATTCCAGTTTCCTGGGTTTAACAGCGATCGTAAGAACGATCCGGCAGCGAAGCGGACACGGTTTTTAGTTTATATTCTCCAGCAATTAAAGCCTTGTATCCCACTCGCCCCTTCAAATTTGAAACAAATCCTTCTCATCCCGCGTAAAGTTTCCAATTAACCTTTACGTTGAATTATAAGAAATGGTAAACTTTGATTAATGCCTGATTTTGCAGGGTTTTACGGAATCCGACAAATGATGTGCGACATAAAGGAGACTCACATGGCAAAAACTAAAACGAAATTTTTCTGTACCGAGTGCGGCTATGAAGCGCCCAAATGGTTCGGAAAATGTCCGGGCTGCCAATCATGGAATTCCATGGTAGAGGAGACCGAGACGGTAATCAAGACGCAGGGGATGAATTCCCCTCTTTTTCATAGTAAAGAAAAACCCCTTTCGATCATAAATATAGAAAGCGGTAAAGAACCCAGAATCCAGACGGGCATTGCGGAATTGAACCGTGTGCTCGGCGGCGGGCTTGTCCCAGGTTCACTTGTGTTAGTCGGCGGTGATCCCGGCATCGGCAAATCCACGCTGCTGCTGCAAGCCTCCAATCGATTGGCTCAGAACGGTATACGCGTTCTGTACATTTCGGGTGAGGAATCCGTACGCCAGACCAAGCTGCGTGCAGATCGGCTCGGGGCGCTGTCCCCGGAGCTGTTTGTCCTATGTGAAACCAATCTCGAGTCGATTGAGGAAGCCATTGAGAACGTAAAGCCTGGCTTTGTTGTCATTGACTCCATTCAGACGGTGTATTTGCCGGAGGTAACCAGTGCGCCGGGCAGCGTTTCCCAGGTACGGGAGTGTACGGCACGCTTCATGCGATTGGCGAAGGTGAAGGGCATAGCGACCGTCCTGGTCGGTCATGTGACCAAGGAAGGCGCTATTGCAGGCCCAAGGATGCTGGAGCACATGGTGGACTGTGTGCTTTATTTTGAAGGAGAGCGTCACCATACTTACCGTTTGCTTCGTGCGGTAAAGAACCGTTTCGGTTCGACGAATGAGATTGGCATTTTTGAGATGGGTGAGGATGGACTTCGGGAGGTCGGGAATCCATCCGAACTGTTTTTATCTGAACGGCCTTTAGGTGTAGCGGGTTCAACCGTTGTTGCAAGCATGGAGGGAACTCGCCCGGTTCTGGTCGAACTGCAGGCGCTCATCTCCACAACCCACTTCCCGTCACCGCGCCGAATGGGCACAGGGGTGGACCACCACCGCATGAATCTAATCATTGCCGTGCTGGAGAAACGGATGGGCATGTACCTGCAAACCCAAGACGCCTATCTGAACGTAGCGGGCGGCGTGAAGCTCGATGAACCTGCGGTGGATCTGGCCATAGCGGTCAGCATAGCGTCCAGCTTCCGCGATATTCCGACCAAGCCGTATGACGTTATTTTTGGCGAGGTGGGTTTGACCGGTGAGGTTCGGGCCGTTTCAAGAGCGGAGCAGAGGGTAAGAGAAGCCGAGAAGCTGGGTTTTAAGCGCGTACTCATGCCGGAGAAGAGTTTGAAGGGATGGAAGCATCCGAAAGGAATACAAATTATAGGAGTAAACACCGTTGCAGATGCATTAGCGGTTGCGTTAGATTAGGGGGCATACGAAGGTGAAAGAAACGAGCCAACTGGACAAAATGAATGATTTGCTAAAGCTGGTAGCACCGGGAACGCCGTTTCGCGACGGACTGGAGAACGTGCTGCGGGCGAAGACGGGCGCCCTGATCGTTGTAGGCTACAGCCCGGAGGTAATGGAAGTTGTCGACGGCGGCTTCTCCATTAACTGCGATTTTTCGCCAAACTATTTATACGAGCTAGCCAAGATGGACGGCGCCATCATCCTTAGTGAAGACTTGAAACGAATCTTATATGCGAATACCCAGCTGATTCCGGATTCCTCGATCTCTTCCATCGAGACAGGGATACGGCACAGAACAGCGGAGCGGGTAGCGAAACAGACAGGTAAGCTGGTTGTGTCCATCTCGCAGCGCCGAAACATCATTACGCTGTATCAAGGATCGCTGCGGTATGCATTGAAGGAAATCGGCGTTATCCTAACCAAGGCCAATCAGGCTATACAGACCTTGGAGCGATACCGCGTGGTGCTTAATCAATCACTCACCAACCTCTCGGCGTCTGAATTTGAAGAACTGGTTACCATTCCGGAAGTCGTGAATGTGATACAGCGCGTCGAGATGGTGCTCCGCATCAAGAAGGAGATCAAGCGTTATATCAACGAGCTCGGTAACGAAGGCCGCTTGATCAGCATGCAGATGGATGAGCTTGTGAGCAATATGGAGGAAGAGGCTTGGCTGCTGTATGCGGACTATGCCCGGGAGTACAGCGAGGAGAAGATCCGCGAGATCATTCTCGCGCTGAAGCGTTCAACGGATGAGGAGCTGCTGGACATTCATCATATTGTAAGACTTCTTGGTTATCCGGCTTCCGCCGCTGCATCGGAGGAAGAAATACTGCCGCGTGGTTACCGAATTTTGAACAAAATCCCGCGCCTGCCGAATGTGATCGTTCGTAATCTGGTAGATCAGTTCCATGATTTATCCAGCATTATGACCGCTTCCATCCATGAACTTGATGAAGTGGACGGGATTGGCGAAGTTCGCGCACGCACCATTAAAGAAGGTCTGAAACGATTGCAAGAACAAGTATTCATTGACAGACAAATCTAAAAGACCTACAATCGATGTTCGTACGTAACATTAATGAGGTGAATAAAAAATGACGAAATCAATTCCGAACATGTTTACTTTAGGTAATCTGTTTCTCGGAATGATTGGTATCATCTTGGCGACGGAAGGTCGAACGAGTATGGCGGCTATTATGATTATCATTGCCATGCTCCTTGACGGACTGGACGGTCGGGTAGCTCGGGCGTTAAATGCCCAAAGCGAGCTCGGTAAGGAACTTGACTCATTATCCGATGTAATTTCATTTGGCGTAGCACCGGCACTCATTATGTATACCGTAGCGTTTACGGATATTAATACAGCACTGGCTTGGACAGTGACCGCCATATTTCCGATGTGCGGCGCACTGCGTCTTGCAAGATTTAATGTTCGTCCGGGCATACCGGGATATTTTATCGGCCTGCCGATCCCCGCTGCGGGAGGCGTGCTGGCAACCTTGGCGTTATTCCATGAAGAGATTACAGCAACTTATATGATTATTGCCGTACTTCTGCTTTCTTATCTCATGGTTAGCGCAGTCAAGTACCCGAACTTCAAGAAGATTGGCATTCCGAAAACAGCGATTAAATTTACGCCCCTCGTCATCATTGGCGCAGTTATGGTTGCCGTGTTCTTACCAGAGCAGACCTCCAAGCTGATATTCTTGCCATTGGTCCTGTACGCAGGTTATGGCTTGCAGCAGAATTTCCGCAGGCTGAACCGCAAAAAACGTCGCAAAAAGGATGATCCCAATTCAGATGAGGCCTATCAATCCTCTGACCGATAAGCCGGATTCGGACATAGCTCCAAATAAAAAGCATTTATTTCCCTGCTAGCGCAGCGAGATAAATGCTTTTTTTGTATGCATGGAGTGCCTTGCCGTTACGAACCGTCATCATGTTGACGGTCTTACGACAGGTTAAAAATACCCAATGTGGAGCATTTCTGCGACTCCTTGACAACAACCTCATCCAGTTGAATGTCCAGAAGATTCGCAAGGGCAGACATATAAAATAGGTTGCGGCCAAGCTCGGTGCTAACCGCTTCACGGCAATTCTCGCACAGATGGCCTTCGACGTGCGTGCCGGCTAATTCCCGGGCTGATTCGAGATCAGCGCCGATATCGAAGGTTTGCTTCGTAGCGTGGAGCTCGATGCATCCGCATTCTGTGATGGCCTTGGTTACGGCCCGGTTGACTGAAGCATTGCTTTGACCATTTTTAGACAGAACATCCAAGAGACTGCGGTGACGGAGCAACAATTCGGAAACTTGGTCCTGAAAAGCCTGTAAACTAGGAGCGCTCATTTATACATCCACCTCGATATTATGAATTGAGTTCATTATATTCCACTAGTTCAGGCGATTTCAACCAATTTCAGGTGTCTGCAGGCGGTCAATTCCATTTGTGAGGTTGATGTCAGTACACGTCAAAGCCTGATGGGGGTAGGCGAAACCGGTAGAATATGGGGATATGGAAATATTATAAAAAAAACGTCAATCGATGCGCTTCAACAGAAGAGACACCGCGTTTTTGGGGATGTTTATCCTGCGATGATCCAATTTATTGGGTTCCAGCGAAAAACGTTACATTCGATAATCTTAAAAAAAGATGGGCCGGCACGATTACGACTTTATAAATTGGACCATACTGGAAAATAGAAGCAAAGATATTCAGGTATAAAAAGGAGGTGTGCGGAAGCTCATGTTAAAAAAAGCTATTTTAGCATTTACAGTATTATGCGGAGCATGGGGCGGGTATACGTTATATCATACAATGGAACGGTCTTTCTCAGGGCTCTCGCCTATTTTTGGACAAGGTTTATTTGCAGCGGGAAGCGGAGCCTTCGCGGTGCTTGGAGGATTATTGTTTGGCATGATCGGCGTGCTGTCAGCGGATCGGGTCACGAGATGGCTGCACAGCCTGATCACTTCGTTCTCCCGGATTCCGATGAATGAGCTGGCTGCGGGTACAGCGGGACTGTTGAGCGGCCTGCTGCTGTCGCTATTGCTGTCACCGGGGTTGTCCTTGCTTGGACAAGCAGGGCAGCTGCTGCAGGTTGGCATTACGCTGCTCGGCGGTTACGTCGGGTTTCGCATTGGACTGGAGAAGAAGGATGAATTGGCGTCCTTGTGGATGTCAGGCAAGTGGAGCCAAGCCGCTGAGCCTGAGGGCCGGCGAATAGAGGAACATAAGATTTTGGATACGAGCGTCATTATTGACGGGAGAATTGCGGATATTTGCAAGACCGGATTTATCGAAGGAACGATTGTCATTCCTGAGTTTGTTCTGGAGGAACTTCAGCATATTGCGGATTCCTCAGACCTTCTTAAGCGAAATCGCGGCCGGCGCGGCCTTGATATTTTGAACAAAATCCAGAAAGAGCTGGACGTCAAGGTACTCATTTATGAAGGCGACTTTGAGGAAATATCCGAGGTCGACAGCAAGCTGGTGAAGCTGGCCAAAGTGCTTCAGGGCAAAGTGGTCACCAATGATTTTAACTTGAATAAGGTTTGCGAGCTGCAGGGTGTGTCGGTCCTGAACATTAATGATCTCGCTAACGCGGTCAAACCGGTGGTCCTGCCAGGGGAAGAAATACTGGTACAGATTATCAAGGACGGCAAGGAGCATGGTCAAGGCGTCGCGTATCTGGATGACGGCACGATGATTGTCGTGGAGGGCGGGCGCGAGTACATCGGCACGATGATGGAAGTGCTCGTTACCAGCGTACTGCAAACCTCGGCGGGCCGAATGATCTTCGCAAAACCAAAACTGTTGGAAAAAGCCCAGTAAAGGGGTATGATGGGGATATACATATCCGCTATTCGTCCGTTTAGGGCGTGTTGGGTTAGACAGGAGTTTGGTGCTTGATGAGTAACTTTGGCGCTGTCATTGTAGCGGCGGGAAAAGGAACGAGGATGGGCACCCGGGAGAGCAAGCAGTACCTGGCTCTGAACGGAAAGCCCATTATCGTTCATACGCTTGAAGCATTCAGCCGGATACCATGGCTGCAGGAAATTGTGCTTGTGACGGGGATGGAGGATGTCCATCGCTGCGAATCCTGGATACAGGAATACGGTTTGGACAAGGTGTCCGCTGTAATCCCGGGGGGAAGCGAGAGGCAGCAGTCCGTATACCAAGGCATCAAGCAAATTTCTTCAGAATGGGTAATGATACATGACGGCGTAAGACCGTTTGTAACGCAAGAGGAGATTGAAGCCTGCCGCGATGCGGCAATCCGCGAGGGCGCCTCGGTACTTGGGGTTCCCGTGAAGGATACGATTAAACAGGTGAACGGTAAGGGGCAGATTACAGGCACCCCGGACCGTCAAAGTCTGTGGGCCGTTCAGACCCCACAGGCTTTTCGTCTTTCCGACCTGCTGTCCGCCCATGAGGCAGCGGCGAAGGATGGGTTTACAGGCACCGACGATGCCATGCTGATGGAGCGGGCAGGACATCCGGTAACCGTGGTGGAGGGGAAATACAGCAATATTAAAATCACCACGCCGGAGGATCTGGAATATGCAGCTTTTTTACAGAAACGTAAGGGAGAGGACATGGAATGATTCGAGTAGGACAGGGGTTTGACGTACATCAGCTTGTAGAAGGAAGGCCGTGCATCATCGGAGGCGTCACGATTCCTTATGAGAAAGGGCTTCTCGGGCACTCCGACGCCGACGTGCTGCTGCACGCCGTAACGGACGCGATCCTGGGGGCGCTTGGGCTCGGCGACATTGGGCGCCACTTTCCCGATAACGATCCTGCCTTTAAAGACGCCGACAGTCTGAAGCTTTTGGAGCAGGTATGGGTCATGGCCAAGGAACGCGGGTATACACTTGGTAATATCGATTCCACGATTATTGCGCAGAAGCCAAAGATGGCGCCTTATATTCCGCAGATGGCGGAAGTGATCGCCAAAGCGCTGGATGCTGAGGTGGATCAGGTGAACGTGAAGGCGACCACTACCGAGCAGCTCGGGTTTACCGGCAGGGGCGAAGGAATCGCCGCGCAATCGGTTGTCTGCCTCGTAAAAGGTGTGCTATCATCTTGAAGTATGTGTTCAATAAGGGGATATTTTGAGCTAGGAATCTTGAAAGAATAGGGAAGCGGAGGGGTTTACAATGACCGGAGAAGTCCGCGTGCGCTATGCACCGAGTCCAACGGGACATTTACATATCGGCAATGCCAGAACGGCATTATTCAATTATTTATTCGCCCGCAAGAACAACGGGAAATTCATTATCCGTATCGAGGATACGGATGTAAAACGCAACGTAGAAGGCGGAGAGCAAAGCCAGCTGAAATACTTGAAGTGGCTTGGCATGGACTGGGATGAAAGCGTGGATGTCGGGGGCGAGTACGGGCCTTATCGCCAGACCGAGCGTCTTGATATTTATAAACAATATTGGCAGGACCTTCTGGATCGCGGGCTTGCTTACCGCTGCTATTGCACGGAAGAAGAGCTGGAGCAGGAGCGGGAAGAGCAGATGGCTCGCGGCGAAACGCCGCGCTATTCCGGGAAGCACCGGGAGTTGACGGAAGAGCAGCGGCAGGCGTTTGAGGCTGAAGGCCGTGTGGCCAGCATCCGCTTCCGCGTTCCGGAAGATCGTATCTACACATTCGATGATATGGTGAAGGGTACGATTTCGTTTAACAGCAAAGAGACGGGCGACTTCGTTATCGTCAAAAAAGACGGCATTCCTACCTACAATTTCGCGGTAGCCTTAGACGATCATCTGATGAAGATCAGCCATGTGCTCCGCGGAGAGGATCATATCTCCAATACGCCGCGCCAGCTGATGATCTATGAAGCCTTCGGGTGGGAGCCGCCTCAGTTCGGACATATGACCCTGATCGTGGGCGAGGATCATAAGAAGCTGAGCAAGCGTAATGAATCGATCATCCAGTTCATCGAGCAGTATGACCAGCTTGGCTATTTGCCTGAAGCGCTGTTCAACTTCATCTCGCTGCTTGGCTGGTCTCCGGAAGGGGAAGAGGAAGTGTTCTCCCAAGAGCAGCTGATCTCGATCTTCGACGAGCATCGTCTGTCCAAGAGCCCGGCGGTATTCGATACGAACAAGCTGGCTCACCTGAACAACACGTATATCAAGAATGCGGATCCGGATCGGATTGCCGATTTAGCCATTCCGCATCTGCAAAAAGCCAGCCGCTTGCCGTCCGAGCTAACGGCCGAGCAAGAGGAGTGGGCACGGGCGCTCGTGGCGCTCTATCAGGAGCAGCTGACGGCGGCTTCGGATATCGTGGATCTGTCGGAAGTGTTCTTCCGTACGCATCTGGAGCTGGATGCCGAAGGAATTGAAGTAATGGGCGGCGAGCAGGTGCCAGTCGTATTGTCGGCATTCCTTGCGAAGATCGAGCAGACGGATGAGTTTAACGCTCCGAAGATTGCGGCGCTGATCAAGGAAGTTCAGAAGGAGACCGGATTTAAGGGCAAACAGCTCTTTATGCCGATCCGCGTAGCCTTGACGGGACAAACCCATGGCCGCGACCTGAACCAGACAATCTGGCTGCTTGGCAGGGATCGCGTGCTTGACCGTTTGCGTTCTCAGATCAAAGGCGCATAAAATTCGGGCGGCTTCCTCGATAAACGTTCCTTGTCAGCCCGTATATCATCAGTTATAATTACACCAAACTATAAGTGAAGTATTCTTTGATCTAGGGTTTTTAGGATTATAAGCCCAGCGGAGGAGGCGGAATCGTTCTGGAGAAGCGAAGCGTTCGCCTTTGTCTTCCGATTTCAACCTAAGTAAAATATAGTTAAAGAAACTCGGAAGACAACAGCGATCGGAAGAAGGATCCGCAAACGAAGCGGTCATTATCACTGACTTAGATCAACAAATATAAAACGTATAAAAGCTACGATCAGGAGAAGTACGCGTTGAACAGGCACGTTCCAGAGAGGACAATCGGCAGAAGACAAGGACCACTTGAATTTGCCGGCTGAGAGTTGTCCCGTCGCCTGCAGCGGAAATGCACCTGTGAGCTGCATGGTTGAAGCGAACATAATCGTTAGATCATGCCGGTCGTCTGCCGTTAATGACATGAAGAGAATCGGTAGAATCCGTCCCTGACGAAGGGAGGAGACTTGTGCCGGTTCTAAGCAGAGTGGAACCGCGGTCTAGCGCCTCTGCAGCGATAAGCTGCAGGGGCGTTTTTTAGTTGCAGGAATAACGATGGATAGCAAGTTGCATGCGCGATTGGAAGAGGGGAAAGAGGGAGCGTTCATGTTTAAACAGATGAAATCGGATATTCGGACAGTGTTCGAGAATGACCCGGCTGCCCGGGGACTTTTTGAAGTGGTATTCACCTACTCGGGGCTTCACGCATTATGGGCGCACCGGGTAGCTCATGCATTATTTAAGCGGCGATGGTATACGCTGGCCCGGTTGATATCCCAGTTCAGCCGGTTTATGACAGGGATCGAGATTCATCCGGGAGCCCGTATCGGGCAGCGGCTGTTCATTGACCATGGGATGGGGGTTGTCATTGGAGAGACCTGTGAGATTGGGGATGACGTGGTGATCTACCAGGGGGTTACGCTTGGTGGAACCGGTAAGGAAAAAGGCAAACGGCACCCGACCATCGGCAACAACGTGGTCATCGGTTCGGGGGCGAAAGTGCTAGGTTCCTTTACGATTGGGGATAACTGTAACATTGGTTCCAATGCAGTCGTTTTAAGACCTGTTCCCCAAAACAGCACCGTTGTCGGCAATCCGGGAAAAATCGTGAAACAGAACGGGGAGCGGGTGCGCGACCGGCTGGATCACACGAATCTGCCCGATCCGATTGTTGATATGCTCCGCTCGATGCAGAAGGAGATCGATCAGCTCCGGGCGGAGCTTCATGAGAGCAAACGAAACCAGCCTCAAGGCATGGTATCCGAGGCCGTTGTGACTTCGGCCAAAGAAGAGTAAGCCCGTAAGCCGTGAAGGAATAATAAGCGATGGAATGAAAGGATTGAGATGATACCCTATGGCACTGCAAATCTATAACACGCTAACCCGCATGAAAGAAACGTTTGTTGCTCAGGAACCCGGGAAGGTAAAGATCTACGTGTGCGGTCCTACCGTGTACGATTATATCCATATCGGGAATGCTCGGCCGATGATCTTTTTCGACGTGGTTCGAGCTTACTTTGAGAACCAGGGTAATGATGTGAATTACGTGGTGAACTTTACGGATGTGGATGACAAAATGATCCGGAAAGCGGAGCAAACCGGGACGACCGTTCCGGAGGTCGCGGATAAGTTTATTAACGCCTATTACGAGGATCTGGACGGCCTTGGCATACCAAGAGCGACATTGAATCCGCGGGTAACGGACAATATGGAGAGCATTATCGAATTCATCCAGGAACTCATTGACCGCGACTTTGCTTATGAGAACGGGGGAGATGTATTCTACCGGACCCGCAAGTTTGACGATTACGGGAAGCTGTCCCAGCAAAATCTCGATGAGCTGCAATTCGGGATCCGGATTGAGGTGGATAAGCGGAAAGAAAATCCGGAAGACTTTGTTCTATGGAAAGCCGCGAAGCCTGGAGAGATCTACTGGAGCAGTCCTTGGGGCGACGGCCGTCCAGGCTGGCATATTGAGTGCTCCGCCATGGCCCGTCGTTATCTCGGGGATACGCTGGATATCCATGGCGGCGGCCAGGACCTGCAGTTCCCGCACCATGAATGCGAAGTTGCGCAGTCGGAGGCACTGACGGGCAAACCGCTGGCAAATTATTGGATGCACAATGGATATATCCGCATCAATAACGAGAAAATGTCGAAATCGTTAGGCAATGGTGTATTGGTTAAGGAACTTCGTGAACAATATACGAAAGAAGCTATCCGCTATTTCATGTTGTCCACCCATTACCGCAACCCGCTGAATTATAGCGATGAGGTGATGGAGCAGGCGCAGAACAGCGTGGAACGTCTGGCGAATGCGGCGGCTAATATCGAGCATCGATTGAGTACCGCGATCGGTTCGAAGGACGATAACGTAAGCCAGGAAGTTTCGGATAAAATATCGGCCGTCCTTGTCGAATTTCACCAGAAAATGCAGGATGATTTCAACACGCCGGACGCCATCACCGCCATGTTCCAATGGGCCAGCGAGGCGAATCAGCTGTTGAAGGAAGCCTCGATTCCTGCGGCGGACCTGCATGAAGTGCTGCGCGCTTTCAACGAAATGAACGGCGTGCTGCGCATCGTAAATACAGGCACGGATGAGTTGCTGGATGAGGAGATTGAAGCTCTGATTGCCGAACGTGTCGAAGCCCGGAAGAATAAAAACTGGGCCCGAGCGGATGAAATCCGCGACAAGCTGGCGGATGAAGGCATCGTGCTTGAGGATACGGCGCAGGGTATGCGCTGGCGGCGTAAATGAGCGGGCCTGAGTTTCATGATCCCGCAGTAGGCTGGTTCGATTTTCCGCCGTCGAAGCCGGCCCGGTTAATCCCGCCCATCGTGCTTGCCTATATCGGAGATGCCATTTATGAGGTGGCGGTGAGGCAGTTTTTGATATCGAGAGCGAATCTCCGCCCCCATCACTTGCACCGTTCGGCAACAGGATTTGTGTCGGCGAAGGCACAGAGCCGAATATTGGCTTATCTGGATCCGGAGTTGACGGAAGAAGAGCGCGATATTGTGCGTCAGGGACGCAACGCCAAATCTGGCAGCATCCCCAAAAATGCCGACGTCCTCGAATACCGGCATGCAACGGCATTTGAGACGCTGGTTGGGTATTTATATTATACGGGTGAGCAGGACCGGCTCCGTGAGCTCATAGGGAAGAGCATCGAGTATATTGAGGGGTCTGTTAAATAGACCGTTAGACAATATCGCATCACATTGAAACGATACAGCCGGTGTTTCCGCAAGGGGACGCCGGCTGATATGCAGGAGGAGAACTACATGTTGCAAGAAGAGGAAGTAGTAGCTGGTAAGCACTCCGTAACGGAAGCGCTCAAATCAGGACGTACGATCAACAAAATATGGATTGCCGAAAATGCGCAAAAGCACCTGACCCTGCCGATCATCGCGGAAGCGAAGAAACTGGGTATTGTCATTCAGCATGTGGACAAACGCAAGCTGGATCAGATGGTTCCGGGAGTTCAGCATCAAGGCGTGGTTGCCCAAGCGGCACCCTATGCTTATGTGGAAGTGGAGGATTTGCTGAAAGTTGCAGAGGAAAAAGGCGAACCGCCTTTCTTGCTGCTTCTCGACGAGATCGAGGATCCGCACAATCTGGGCTCGATTCTCCGGACGGCAGACTGCACGGGTGCTCATGGTGTC
The DNA here is from genome assembly GCF_015326965.1 of Paenibacillus sp. JZ16. Taxonomy (NCBI): domain Bacteria; kingdom Bacillati; phylum Bacillota; class Bacilli; order Caryophanales; family Paenibacillaceae; genus Paenibacillus; species Paenibacillus sp. JZ16. Next base: position 3,630,860 of record NZ_CP017659.1, on the reverse strand, counting down.
ATACTGCCTAAGCGCAGATCCGCCCAAGTAACGGCAACGGTATCCAAAACATCCGCCGGCGCAGTGGAGTATGTGCCCGTAGCTAGGGTGACCAATCTGGGCCAAACCATCGATCAGCTGAAGGAAATGGGTGTGTGGGTTGTCGGGACCGTTGTTGATGCCGTTCAGGAATTGTATGACACCGAAGTTTTTGACGGGCCGGTTGCTATCGTTATCGGTAATGAGAATAAAGGGATGGGGCGTCTGATCCGTGAGAAATGCGATGTGCTTGTGAAACTGCCGATGGCCGGAAAGATCAACTCGCTTAATGCCTCGGTAGCCGCAGGTGTCGTTATGTACGAAGTGCTTCGCCGTCGCCGCCTTCAAGGTTAGCAATGATGGCCGATTGGCGGGATGTGCTGCTGGTCGACGGTTATAATATGATCGGCGGCTGGCCATATCTTGCGAAGCTCGCCAATAGCAGCATGCATGAAGCGCGAGACATGCTGCTGGAGAAATTAGCGGATTACCAGGCGTTCTCAGGCCTCAGAGTCGTGGTGATTTTTGACGCATACCGTGTTCCTGGACTGGGGAAATCCTACACGCAAGGCAAGGTTCAGGTGTTTTTTACGAAGGAGAAAGAAACCGCCGATGAGTGCATTGAACGGCTAGTCGGGGAGTTTAGCCACCGTCGGCGTAAAATTTATGTGGCGACCAGCGATTTAATTGAGCAGCACGTGATTTTTGCTCGGGGAGCACTCCGGCTGTCCGCCCGGGAATTGCTTAACGAGGTGGAGCAAAGTGAGCGCGAAGTGAAGCAAAAAATAACGAAAGAGCAGACCAAGAGCAGGAATACACTTGACGGGAAGCTGCCGCCGGATGTGAGACAGGCGTTCGAGCGCTGGCGAAGGGAATAGAACTGTTTTACACAATAGGGACGAGAGGTCGGCTCATTTGGAGAATGAAAACGGTATATGAATCTATGAAAAAGTTTACATTAAATGTTATTATCGGTCTATTTTAGGTAGAACGTAGTTGACGGTCTAGTAGACATCATATATACTTGTCATATATTTCAAGCGAGTGACGGGCTACCGTGCGTTCCGGGCCGGAGGGATTCTATTGAGTGTGGACCTCAAGGAAGTCATGTTGTCAGGGTATGATGTGATAAGCGATGAAGACATTGTCGAGGCGGTCCGCGAGGGTGATAGCGGGGCGCTGGAGTATTTGATCAATAAATACCGGAATTTTGTACGTGCTAAAGCCCGCTCCTATTTTCTGATTGGCGCTGACCGGGAAGATATTGTCCAGGAAGGCATGATCGGGCTGTACAAGGCAATTCGTGATTTTAAAGGGGATAAGCTGTCCTCGTTCAAGGCCTTTGCCGAGCTCTGCATTACCAGGCAGATCATTACGGCAATTAAGACCGCTACGAGACAGAAGCATATTCCGCTCAATTCGTATGTCTCATTGGACAAGCCGATTTATGATGAGGATTCGGACCGTACGCTGCTGGATGTCATTTGCGGTACTGCGGTAAGCGATCCGGAGGAACTGATCATCAATCAAGAGGAATTTGTCGGCCTGGAAGACAAGATGTCAGAGATCTTAAGCGAGCTGGAACGGAAAGTCCTGATGCTCTATTTGGACGGTCGATCCTATCAAGAGATTGCGGTAGATTTAAGGCGTCATGTAAAATCGATTGACAATGCACTCCAGCGTGTAAAGCGAAAGCTTGAACGTTATCTGGAAGTCAGGGATAATTAATAGCAAGTGTCGGATAAGAAGCAGAAGGCTCAATCAGAGCCTTTTTTTAATTGCCTGATCGTTATTGAATCAGGATGGCCGGCGAAGGATCTTTTTTATACTTTGTCGCCATTTATTTTTAGCTGGCAGATATGATAGGACGAAATTCAAAGATGTCCATTTTCGCAAAACGCAAAATGTGTAATATTTGGTGTTTCATCTCTTGGAAGATTGAACATACTGGATATAGACTAAATGCTATGCAGGATGGACAAAGACTGTGAAACGCCACAGTTTTTTACAGCGAGATGTTTACAATATTCCGGGGACTCATTCCCTGGTTTAGCTGGCAATGGCATTTATTGCAGCCCGCAATCAGAGAGAAAAAGGCTTGAAATGGCGCTATCCTTGTGATAAAGTGTTTTAGGTAGGCCTAAATTCGCGTGTTTTATGAATGGATCGTTGTTACAGCTTTTGGAACAACGGTTTTATTCATCTCGCAGAAATAACCGGGTTTCGATGAGAACAAGGTTGTTTCTACTAGGATCAATATCGATTCTTCTGATAAAGAAGGACGTCTTCGGGAGGTGCACATCATGCGGGTAATTATCACTTTGGCTTGTACAAGCTGCAAACAAAGAAACTACACAACCACCAAAAACAAGCGAAATCACCCCGACCGCATGGAGATGAAGAAATTTTGCAAGTTCTGTAACGAGCAAACTCCTCATCGCGAAACCAGATAGTTTTCTTTTGGAGGTGTAGTCGGCGTGAAACGTGGTTTCAAGTCTCTGTTTTCCTTTTTCTCTGAAAGCTGGGCGGAACTTAAAAAAGTTCGCTGGCCCAATCGTAAAGAACTGACGAACTATACTTTAATTGTTCTCGGCACCATTGTGTTTGTCACGATTTATTTTTGGGTTGTAGACATCGGTATTTCCGCTGTGATCGAAGCGATAATTTAGAAGGGTCCCAGGTGGCTTGATATGGAAAAAAGATGGTACGTAGTTCATACCTACTCTGGGTATGAGAATAAAGTCAAAGCCAATTTGGAAAAACGTGTCGAGTCCATGGGCATGGAGGACAAAATATTCCGCGTTCTTGTTCCGATGGAAGAAGAAATCGTAAACAAAGACGGCAAGAAAAAAACCGTCATGCGTAAAGTTTACCCGGGATATGTCTTGGTCGAAATGATTCAGACCGATGATTCTTGGTATGTTGTCCGCAATACACCAGGAGTGACCGGTTTTGTTGGTTCGACAGGGTCCGGTTCTAAACCGACGCCTTTGCTTCCAGAAGAAGTAGAACAGATTCTGAAGCATATGGGCATGGAAGAGCCGAAACCGAAGATCGAATTCGACATCAAGGAATCCGTTCGTATCAAGGTTGGTCCTTTTGCGAATTTTGTGGGCTCCGTGGAAGAGATTTTGGCTGAAAAGAGCAAGTTGAAAGTTCACGTCAACATGTTTGGACGGGAAACCCCGCTGGAGTTGGATTATACTCAAGTGGAGAAGATCTAATTCTTCAGGTTTCTTGTGGGAGGGCGTGTCAAAGCGTCCGCTACCACTATTGATGCAAGGAGGTGTCAACCATGGCTAAGAAAGTTATCAAGATTGTGAAACTGCAAATTCCTGCAGGTAAAGCGAATCCGGCTCCTCCAGTAGGTCCTGCATTGGGTCAAGCGGGTGTCAACATCATGGCATTCTGTAAAGAGTTCAACGCACGTACTGCTGATCAAGCTGGTCTGATCATTCCGGTTGAAATTTCGGTGTTTGAAGATCGTTCCTTTACGTTCATCACTAAAACTCCACCGGCTGCTGTTCTGCTTCGTGTGGCTGCTAAGATCGAAAAAGGATCCGGCGAGCCTAACAAGAAGAAAGTTGCTACTGTTAAGCGTGATGCTGTTCGTCAAATCGCTGAAACAAAAATGCCTGACCTGAACGCTGCATCTGTTGAAGCTGCAATGAAGATGGTAGAAGGTACTGCCCGTAGTATGGGTATCACAATCGAAGACTAATTATCTTTTGATTGAAACCGAACTAGGTTCGGATTATGTGGGAGGAATTTCCGCTAACACCACAAAGGAGGAAAACAAACATGGCTAAACACGGTAAGAAATACGTTGAAGCTGCGAAGCTGATTGACAGCGAAGCAACTTATGAGCCTTTGGAAGCTGTAGAGCTTGTGAAGAAGGCTGCAACTGCCAAATTCGACGAAACTGTTGAAGCGGCTGTACGTTTGGGTGTAGACCCACGTAAACAAGACCAGGCTGTTCGTGGTGTTGTTGTCTTGCCTCACGGCACAGGTAAAACACAACGCGTTCTGGTATTTGCAAAAGGTGAAAAAGCGAAAGAGGCAGAAGCTGCTGGCGCTGATTTTGTTGGCGATCAAGACATGATCAACAAAATCCAACAAGGCTGGTTCGAGTTCGATGTCTGCGTAGCTACACCTGATATGATGAGTGAAGTCGGTAAACTTGGCCGTCTGCTCGGTGGTAAAGGCCTGATGCCTAACCCTAAAGCTGGTACGGTTACATTCGATGTTGCTAAGGCTGTTCAAGAAATCAAAGCCGGTAAAATCGAGTACCGTCTGGACAAAGCAGGTCAAATTCACGCGCCGATCGGTAAAGTGTCTTTCGATGCAGCTCAATTGAATGAGAACCTCAAAGCTCTCATCGATGCATTGAATCGTGCGAAACCAGCTGCTGCTAAAGGTGTATACCTGAAAGGCATCGCTGTTTCCTCGACAATGGGACCAAGCGCTCGCGTGAACACAACCGTCTACAGATAATATTACCATTGACTTTGGTCAATGAGGTTTGATATTATGTAACAGTTGTGAGTCTTCGAGACTGACCCTTAAAGTTGAATATGCTTACCGTAGACAGTAGGTGCCCTAAGCAGGCTTAATTTCCTACCGAGGTGTTATGATAGAACGTCAACAATTTGTCCGGTTACTCCGGCCAAATGATGATTCATCAGGCCTTCGTGATTCTACGGAGGCTTTTTTAGTGCCCGTAGGAAGAGCGGAGAGCTTGGTGCTCTTACGCTACTAATACAACCAGGAGGTGTAATCATTGGCAAACGCAAAAGTGATTCAAGCGAAACAAGAAGCGGTTGATGTCGTTGCTGCTAAGCTGCGCGAGAGCGTATCGACAGTAGTTGCTGACTATCGCGGACTGAACGTTGCGCAAGTAACTGAACTTCGTAAACAGCTTCGTGAAGCTGGCGTCGAGTTCCAAGTACTCAAAAACACGCTGCTTCGCCGTGCAACTGCGGCAGCAGAGCTGACTGATCTGGACGAAGTCTTGACTGGTCCAACAGCTGTTGCATTTGGTACCAATGACGCTGTCGCTCCAGCAAAAATCCTTAACGATTTTGCTAAGAAAAACGACGCGTTGAAATTGAAAGGCGGCGTAGTAGAAGGCCGTGTAATCGGAGAGAGCGAAATCAAAGCTCTGGCAGAACTTCCGTCCCGCGAAGGTCTCCTCTCCATGCTCCTCAGCGTGCTTCAAGCTCCAGTGCGCAACTTCGCGCTTGCAGTTAAGGCTGTTGCTGAGAAGGAAGAACAAGGCGCATAAGCTTTGTCTTGCTGAAGCTGTGTAACAACAACTATAAAATCTTAATAATAAATGGAGGTTCAACCCAATGAGCAAAGAGCAAATCTTGGAAGCAATTAAAGGTATGTCCGTTCTGGAACTGAACGATCTCGTAAAAGCAATCGAAGAAGAATTTGGTGTAACTGCTGCAGCTCCAGTAGCTGTTGTAGGTGGCGCTGGTGCAGCTGAAGCTGCTGAGCAATCCGAATTTGACGTAATCCTGACTAGCGCAGGCGCGTCCAAAATCAACGTAATCAAAGTGGTTCGCGAAATCACAGGTCTTGGCTTGAAAGAAGCAAAAGAACTGGTTGACAACGCTCCAAAACCATTGAAAGAAAAAGTAGCTAAAGAAGAAGCAGAAGCTGTTAAAGCTAAATTGGAAGAAGCAGGCGCATCCGTAGAAGTTAAGTAATTAACTTCTTGAGATTCACGTCAGCAAGAATCAAACCCCTTGAATATTTGTTCAAGGGGTTTGTTATTGTGGCGGGGAGATCACATGGTACTGATTCTCCGCAAGAAAGGTTATACTGGGATAAGAGCGCTTAAGAGCGAAATATCTTAGGCGGGCAGACTTTGATTCAAGACGGAGGAAATGATGCCGAATCAACATTATTACTCGAATCAGCCGGAAATTGCTCATGACCGTAAGGAGTTAAAGACGGAGCTTCGGGGGCAGACTTTCAACTTTATCAGTGACGCGGGCGTATTCTCTAAGAGCGGCGTGGATTATGGCAGCAAGGTTTTAATAGAAGCTATGAACTTTAACCAGCATGCTGAAGTATTGGATGTTGGCTGCGGATATGGTCCGATCGGTCTGTCAGCGGCAAAAATGGCTGCGCAGGGCCATGTGACGATGATCGACATTAATAGCCGTGCTGTCGAATTAGCCAAGGAGAATGCGAAACGTAATGGTATATCCAATGTGACCATCTTGGAGAGCGATTTGTTTGCTGCGGTGCAGGGTCAGCAATTCGACGTGGTTCTCACCAATCCGCCGATTCGTGCCGGGAAAGAGACGGTGCATGCCATATTCGAAGAAGCGTGGAAGCATCTGCGTGAGGATGGGCAGCTGTGGGTTGTGATTCAGAAGAAGCAAGGCGCGCCTTCAGCGAAAGCGAAGCTGGAGAGTCTATTTCATCAGGTCGAGGAAGTAACGAAGGATAAAGGATACCGGATATTCAAAGCGACGAAATCTTCTTAAAATAGTTCGACTAGGCTGTTGACTTGGGTATGCTGGTATGGTATTATTATAAAATGTCAGTATTAGGATGGTCTCTTTGTCTTTAGTTGGCTGAAATGTCAAGACTTAATGTGTGGAAAGATGCATAAAGTCGATCATATTGACGTATAATATGTACATTTTGGGCAAATCTACAGGATATGAGATGATTATCATAACCATGGATAAGCTGCTCTTTTTTCGAAAAGGTATTCGATAAGGGCTTTTCTCTATTTATGGGAGTGTCCTCTGTATGTTCCATTATAGTGTTACAAACAGAGGTTCGCAATGAAATTTTTAAAGTGAGTAGACATGAGGGGTGAGTTTAAGTTGGCAGGACATCTTGTTCAATATGGTCGACGCACTCGGCGAAGTTATGCTCGTATTAACGAGGTACTCGAAGTTCCGAACCTGATTGAAATCCAACAAAAATCTTATGAATGGTTTTTGGAGGAAGGACTCCGCGAAATGTTCCAGGACATCTCGCCGATTCAGGATTTCACAGGTAATTTGGTGCTAGAGTTCATTGACTACAGCCTTGGAGAACCGAAATACACCGTCGATGACGCGAAAGAACGCGACGTTACTTATGCGGCGCCGCTCCGCGTGAAAGTCCGGCTCATTAACAAGGAGACCGGAGAGGTCAAGGAGCAGGAAGTGTTCATGGGAGACTTCCCGTTAATGACGGAAACCGGAACATTCATTATCAATGGTGCCGAACGGGTTATTGTCAGCCAGTTGGTTCGCTCTCCCAGCGTCTATTTCAGCACAAAAGTGGATAAAAACGGTAAGACGACGTACACTGCAACAGTTATCCCTAACCGCGGCGCTTGGCTTGAACTGGAGATGGACGCGAAGGACATTATCTATGTCCGGATCGACCGTACCCGTAAAATCCCTGTAACGGTACTTTTACGTGCACTTGGTTTTGGTACAGATGCCGAGATTCTGGATCTTCTGGGCAATGATGAATATATTCAAAATACGCTGGATAAAGACAACACCGACTCCACGGAAAAAGCGCTCATCGAAATCTATGAACGTCTTCGTCCGGGCGAGCCGCCAACACTGGAGAATGCGAAGAGCCTTCTCGTTGCCCGTTTCTTCGATCCGAAGCGTTATGATTTGGCTAACGTTGGTCGCTACAAGATCAACAAGAAGCTTCATATTAAGAACCGCCTCTTTAATCAGCGTTTGGCAGAGAGTTTGATAGACATCGATACGGGTGAGATCATTGCAGAAGCTGGTCAAACCGTAGACCGCCGTCTTTTGGACGAGATCATGCCTTACCTTGAGAAGAGCGTAGGCTTCAAGAACTATCATGTTACCGGCGGTGTGATGGACAGCGAGGATATCCCGCTGCAAACGATCGATGTATTCTCTCCGATTGAGGATGCCAAAGTCGTGAAGGTCATCGCGAACGCAAACATTGATAAATCGGTGAAGCATATTACACAGGCAGATATCATTTCTTCCATCAGCTATTTCATCAACCTGCTGCATGGGATTGGCAATACGGATGATATTGACCACCTGGGTAACCGTCGTCTGCGTTCCGTAGGCGAATTGCTTCAAAATCAGTTCCGTATCGGTTTGTCCCGGATGGAACGTGTCGTTCGTGAAAGAATGTCGATTCAGGATGCAAACGTGATTACGCCGCAGGCGCTTATCAACATACGTCCGGTTATCGCATCGATTAAAGAGTTCTTCGGAAGCTCCCAGCTGTCGCAGTTCATGGATCAGACCAACCCGCTTGCGGAACTGACCCATAAACGTCGTCTGTCTGCTCTCGGACCCGGCGGTTTGACTCGTGAGCGTGCGGGCTTTGAAGTGCGGGACGTTCACCACAGTCACTATGGCCGTATGTGTCCGATCGAGACGCCGGAGGGACCGAACATCGGTCTGATCAACTCCTTGTCGACGTTTGCGCGCATCAACGAATATGGCTTCATTGAAGCTCCGTATCGTTGGGTGGATCCGAAGACCGGTAAAGTAACGGACCAAATCGATTACCTGACTGCAGACGAAGAGGATAACTACATCGTTGCCCAGGCGAACGCCGAGCTCAACGAAGATGGTACCTTCGCTGACGAAATGGTTATCGTCCGTTATAACAAGCAGTCCGATAACATCCTTCCTATGCCGAGCGACCGTGTAGACTACATGGACGTATCGCCTAAGCAGGTCGTGTCGGTAGCGACGGCGCTCATTCCGTTCCTTGAGAACGATGACTCCAACCGCGCGCTGATGGGATCCAACATGCAGCGGCAGGCTGTTCCGCTTCTTATTCCTAAAGCTCCGCTCGTCGGAACCGGAATGGAACACAAGTCTGCGAAAGACTCCGGTGTATGTATTGTATCCAAACATGACGGGATTATTGAACGTTCATCCGCTAATGAAATCTGGGTCCGCCGTGTGGAAAATGTCGACGGACAAGAAGTCAAAGGCGATCTTATTAAACATAAATTACACAAATTTATGCGTTCGAACCAAGGAACATGCATCAATCAGCGTCCAATCGTTAAACGCGGCGATGTCATCAAAAAAGGTGACATTCTCGCAGACGGTCCATCCACGGAGATGGGCGAATTGGCACTGGGCCGCAACGTCGTTGTTGCGTTCATGACTTGGGAAGGTTACAACTACGAGGATGCGATTCTTCTCTCCGAGAAACTGGTCAAAGAGGATGTGTACACTTCGATTCATATCGAGGAGTACGAATCCGAAGCTCGCGACACGAAGCTCGGACCGGAAGAAATTACGCGTGATATTCCTAACGTAGGTGAAGAAGCACTGAAGAACCTTGACGAGCGCGGAATTATCCGCATCGGTGCCGAAATCAGCGCCGGAGATATTCTCGTAGGTAAGGTAACGCCTAAGGGTGTAACCGAGCTGACGGCTGAAGAGCGTCTCCTGCATGCGATCTTCGGTGAGAAGGCTCGCGAAGTGCGCGATACCTCGCTGCGCGTTCCTCACGGTAGTGACGGAATCATCGTAGACGTGAAGGTGTTTACACGTGAGAACGGTGACGAATTGCCGCCGGGCGTTAACCAACTGGTTCGTGTTTACATCGCACAGAAACGTAAAATCTCCGAAGGTGACAAAATGGCCGGACGTCACGGTAACAAAGGTGTCGTTGCCCGTATTTTGCCTGAAGAAGATATGCCGTTCCTGCCAGATGGCACGCCGGTTCAAGTTGTGTTGAACCCTCTAGGGGTTCCATCACGGATGAACATCGGTCAGGTGCTCGAGGTTCACTTGGGTATGGCTGCGCTCCAGCTCGGCATTCACGTGGCTTCACCGGTATTTGACGGTGCAAGCGAGTATGACGTGTTTGACACGATGGAAGAAGCAGGCATGCAGCGCAATGGTAAGACCGTATTGTACGACGGACGGACGGGTGAACGTTTTGAACGTGAAGTTACCGTCGGCGTCATGCACATGATCAAGCTCGCGCACATGGTTGATGATAAAATTCACGCCCGTTCTACGGGACCATACTCTCTCGTTACGCAGCAGCCGCTGGGTGGTAAAGCTCAGTTCGGTGGACAGCGCTTCGGTGAGATGGAAGTGTGGGCACTTGAAGCTTACGGTGCTGCTTATACGCTGCAAGAAATTCTTACCGTCAAGTCGGATGACGTGGTCGGCCGGGTGAAAACCTACGAATCCATCGTCAAAGGCGAGAACGTTCCGGAACCGGGTGTTCCTGAATCGTTCAAGGTATTGATTAAAGAGCTTCAGTCTCTTGGTATGGATGTCAAAATCCTGAGCGAGAATGAAGAGGAAATCGAGATGAAAGAACTCGATGACGAAGACGATGCTCAAGGTGATAAACTGAGCCTTAACTTGGAAGGCACTGAAGTCGGAGTGGAATAACGGTCAATCATTCACCCCCGTCGGCTTATAAGTCGGCGGTGGTGTTATGGTCGTATAGCACATAAATAGGACTAGGTTGAGGAGGGTTGCTCCTTGTTGGACGTTAACAATTTTGAGTACATGAAAATCGGTCTTGCTTCACCGGAAAAAATTCGCTCTTGGTCTCGCGGAGAGGTGAAGAAGCCGGAAACGATTAACTACCGTACATTGAAGCCGGAGAAAGAAGGCTTGTTCTGTGAGCGGATTTTTGGTCCGCAGAAGGACTGGGAATGTCATTGCGGTAAGTATAAGCGTGTCCGTTATAAAGGAGTAGTCTGCGATCGCTGTGGCGTTGAAGTAACACGCGCTAAAGTCCGTCGTGAACGGATGGGTCATATCGAACTTGCGGCTCCTGTATCGCATATTTGGTATTTCAAAGGCATTCCAAGCCGTATGGGTCTGGCTCTGGATATGTCCCCACGATCTCTGGAGGAGATCATTTACTTCGCATCTTATGTTGTAACCGATCCGGGAGATACACCGCTGGAGAAGAAGCAACTGTTGTCCGAGAAGGAATATCGCAGCTACCGTGAGAAGTACGGTTACGGATTCCAAGCAGGCATGGGTGCTGAAGCGGTTAAGAAACTTCTTCAAGACATCGACATTGACAAAGAGCTTGAGTTCCTTAAGGAAGAATTGCGCACTGCACAGGGTCAGCGCCGCAACCGGGCCATCAAACGCCTGGAAGTAATTGAGGCGTTCCGTAACTCCGGCAACAATCCGGAGTGGATGATCATGGATGTGCTGCCGGTCATTCCGCCGGAGCTTCGCCCGATGGTTCAACTTGATGGTGGACGCTTTGCGACCTCCGACTTGAACGATCTGTACCGTCGTGTTATTAACCGGAACAACCGTCTGAAAAGACTGCTGGATCTCGGCGCGCCGGATATTATCGTTCAGAACGAGAAGCGCATGCTGCAGGAAGCTGTCGATGCACTGATCGATAACGGCCGCCGCGGTCGTCCGGTCACAGGTCCTGGTAACCGTCCGCTTAAATCCCTCAGCCACATGCTGAAAGGTAAACAAGGACGTTTCCGTCAGAACTTGCTCGGTAAACGGGTTGACTATTCCGGTCGTTCCGTTATCGTTGTAGGTCCTTACCTGAAAATGTATCAATGCGGTCTGCCTAAGAAAATGGCGCTTGAGCTCTTCAAGCCGTTTGTTATGAAAGAACTGGTCAACAAAGGCCTTGCACATAATATCAAGAGTGCGAAGCGCAAAGTAGAACGTGTAAGTCCAGAAGTATGGGATGTGCTCGAAGAGGTTATTAAAGAGCATCCGGTTCTTCTGAACCGTGCACCGACGCTTCACAGACTCGGTATTCAAGCATTTGAACCGATTCTGGTTGAGGGCCATGCGATCCGTCTTCACCCGCTCGTATGTACAGCGTATAACGCTGACTTTGACGGTGACCAAATGGCGGTTCACGTTCCTTTGTCAGCTGAAGCTCAAGCTGAAGCACGTCTTTTGATGCTGGCATCGGGTAACATTTTGAACCCGAAAGACGGTAAGCCGGTTGTTACGCCTTCTCAGGATATGGTACTGGGTTCCTTCTATCTGACTATGGATAACAAGGAAGAAAAAGGTACCGGCATGATTCTGGGCAGCGTGAACGAAGCGGTTTCCGCTTATCAGCGTGAAGCAGCTGGTCTGCATGCACGCGTAGCGATTCCGGTGAAAGCTCTTGGCAAAACCAGCTTCACGGAAAAACAGCAGGATGCGATTTTGATTACGACGATCGGCCGGATTATCTTCAACGAGATTTTCCCTGCCAGCTTCCCGTACATCAATGAAGCGACTCGTACGAACCTGCTGCAAGGCACGCCTGAGAAGTATTTCGTGTACGAGAAGGGTGCAGATATTCAAAAAGTGATTCAGGAACTGCCAATCAGCGGTGCTGTTGGTAAGGAATATCTGGGTTCCATCATTGCACGCTGCTTTGAAACGTACCATACAACGGAAACCTCTGTGATTTTGGATAAAATCAAGCAGCTCGGTTTCACCTATTCCACTCGAGCAGGCGTAACGGTTGCGGTCTCCGACGTTATCGTACCTGACGAGAAAAATGAAATTCTGAAAGAGTCCGACGAGAAGGTTAAAGTGGTAACGAACCAATATCGCCGCGGCTTGATTACGAATGAAGAACGTTATGATCGTGTTATCGATATCTGGTCCAAGACCAAGGACGATATCACGGATGTACTCATGAAATCGATGGACCGCTTTAACTCCATCATGCTCATGGTAGATTCCAAAGCACGGGGTAACAAATCGCAGATCACTCAGCTCGGCGGTATGCGGGGTCTGATGGCGAACCCGTCGGGTCGTATCATCGAACTCCCAATCAAATCGAACTTCCGTGAAGGACTGACGGTACTCGAGTACTTCCTGTCCACGCACGGTGCGCGTAAAGGTCTTGCCGATACGGCGCTTCGTACCGCTGACTCCGGTTACTTGACTCGTCGACTTGTTGACGTAGCCCAGGATGTTATCGTTCGCGAAGATGAGTGCAGCACGGATAAAGGCTTTACCGTTAGCCGTATTCAGGACGGTAAAGAAGTTATCGAGGATCTCTACGACCGTATTGAGGGACGTTATGCATTTGAAACTGTCCGTCATCCGGAAACGAAAGAGATCATCGTGAACCGTAACGAATTGATTGACTCCGACAAAGCTGAGGAAATCGTAGCAGCTGGCGTTGAGAAGCTTCAAATTCGTTCCATCTTGAGCTGCCGTGCGCGTTATGGCGTCTGCAAAAAATGTTACGGCCGTAACCTGGCTACTGGTAAGCATGTTGAGATTGGTGAAGCGGTTGGTATTATCGCAGCTCAATCCATCGGCGAGCCGGGAACACAGCTCACGATGCGTACGTTCCACACAGGCGGCGTTGCCGGCGATGATATTACACAAGGTCTTCCGCGTATCCAGGAGCTCTTTGAAGCCCGTAATCCTAAAGGTCAAGCGACCATTAGTGAGATCGACGGTGTGGTTAAAGAGATCCGCGAAACGAAGGACCGTCGTGAAATCGAAGTACAAGGTGAAGCTGAGACTAAGGTTTACGCTGTTACCTATGGCTCCCGTCTGCGCGTAAGCGAAGGCAAGCAAATTGAAGCCGGGGATGAACTGACCGATGGTTCCATTGATCCGAAGGAAATGCTTCGTATCAAAGGTATCCGTGGCGTGCAGAACTACATCCTTCAGGAAGTTCAACGCGTATACCGTAACCAAGGCGTAGAAATTAATGATAAACACGTTGAAGTTATGATCAGACAGATGCTGCGTAAATTCCGTATCGTTGATGCGGGAGATACGACCCTGCTGCCAGGCTCCTTCGTGGATATGCATGAATACGAGACAGCTAATAAAGACGCTATTCTCTCCGGGAAAGAACCAGCGGTTGCTAAACCGGTTCTCCTCGGGATTACAAAAGCATCTCTCGAAACGGATTCGTTCTTGTCAGCAGCCTCCTTCCAGGAGACGACTCGCGTGTTGACTGACGCTGCCATCAAAGGTAAAGTCGATCAGCTGCTTGGTCTGAAAGAGAATGTTATCATTGGTAAACTGATCCCTGCAGGTACCGGTATGAACCGTTATCGCAGCGTGAAGTTCGAGGGACAAAACGATGTGAATGACGAAAGTCAGGAACTCGAAACAGCTTCTATAGATTAAGAAACAGTCAGGTGATGAGGAGATTTCCGTATCTTAAGATGCGGAAGACCTCCTCGTCCCAAAGTTTCTTTTTTCCTGATTTAATAGCTTGACATCGATTAGGGCAGATGCTAATATAGCAAAGGTGCGTGAATAGTTTCTTTGTTCCCTGTTCTTTTGGAGGAATGACTTATGTCTAATGATAAAGGATTACAGGATGCACACATCAAGATTGGCACCAAACAAACGATGAAGGCCGTTGAATCCGGTTTGGCTACAGAGGTTTATGTGGCTGAAGATTGCGACCAACGTTTGATTTCAAAAGTCGTATCCGAGTGTGATAAGAATGGCGTGCATATCAACTATGTACCCACGATGATAGAGCTTGGAGAAGCATGCGGTATTGAAGTTGGTGCAGCTATGGTAGCTGTCTTGAAATCATGATTTGAGAAATCGTTTTTGTTGGAGAAGACGTTACTTCTCTCGGCAAAAACTTTTCATTTGTTCTTTTATGAACCGCCTGGGTCTGTGGACTTAAACGAGGTTTGTAATCGAATGATAAATACGGGAAGGGGGTGGCAAGCATGCCAACAATTAACCAACTGGTTCGCAAGGGCCGTCAAGCTAAAGTTTACAAATCGAAATCTCCAGCTCTTCAAAAAGGTTTTAACGCTTTGAAACGTGAGGAGACCGACTTGAGCGCTCCGCAAAAACGCGGTGTATGCACTCGTGTAGGCACAATGACGCCGAAAAAACCGAACTCCGCACTTCGTAAATATGCTCGTGTTCGCTTGACGAACCGCATTGAGGTGACGGCTTACATTCCGGGTATCGGACATAACTTGCAAGAGCACAGTGTTGTATTGGTTCGCGGTGGACGGGTAAAAGACCTTCCGGGTGTACGTTACCATATCGTTCGCGGCGCACTTGATACCGCTGGTGTAAACAACCGGATGCAAGCTCGTTCCAAATACGGCACGAAGCGTCCTAAAGCAAAAAGCTAATTGATGCTCATGTTTTCGTAACATGACTCATGACTGAAGAAAGGGGGATATCCATGCCACGCAAAGGTCCAGTAACTAAAAGAGACGTGCTGCCAGATCCAGTGTATAACAGCAAGCTGGTAACTCGTCTGATCAACCGCATCATGTTGGATGGTAAAAGAGGTGTTGCTCAAAGCATCCTTTACAATTCGTTCAACATCATCAAGGAACGTACTGGTAATGATCCGATGGAAGTGTTTGAAGCAGCTATCAAGAACATCATGCCAGTATTGGAAGTTAAAGCTCGTCGTGTCGGCGGTGCTAACTACCAGGTTCCGATCGAAGTTAAACCAGAGAGACGTACATCCCTTGGATTACGTTGGCTCGTAAACTACTCCCGCAACCGCGGCGAGAAAACCATGGAAGAGCGTTTGGCGGCTGAGATCATCGATGCTTCCAACAACACAGGCGCTTCCGTTAAGAAACGCGAAGATACACACAAAATGGCTGAAGCGAACAAAGCGTTTGCTCACTACCGTTGGTAGGATTCAGCAACTAATTAATACTTCTAATTTTGAAGGGAGACTATTCGCATGGCGACAAGAGAGTTCTCCTTGAAAAATACACGTAATATCGGGATCATGGCGCATATTGACGCTGGTAAAACGACCACTACAGAGCGGATTTTGTTCTATACAGGCCGTACGCACAAAATCGGGGAAGTTCACGAGGGTGCAGCTACAATGGACTGGATGGAGCAGGAGCAGGAGCGCGGTATCACGATTACATCCGCTGCGACTACCGCTTCTTGGAAGGGTCATCGCGTTAATATTATCGACACCCCGGGGCACGTTGACTTCACAGTAGAAGTTGAACGTTCCCTTCGTGTATTGGATGGGGCAGTAGGTGTATTCAGTGCGAAAGAGGGCGTTGAACCTCAGTCGGAGACTGTTTGGAGACAAGCAGACCGTTATGGAGTTCCGCGGATCGCATACGTAAACAAAATGGATATTATCGGTGCCGACTACTTGAACGTAGTTAAAGATATGAGAGAGCGTCTGCAAGCGAATGCGGTAGCGATTCAGCTTCCGATCGGTGCAGAGAATGATTTCATTGGCATCATCGATATTATCGAGGAAAAAGCTTATATGTATAAGGATGACCTCGGTCAAAATATCGAAGAAACCGAAATTCCAGCAGAATTCAAGGATCAAGTGGAAGAGCTTCGCAACGAGCTTGTTGAGAAGGTAGCAGAACTTGACGAAGACTTGACAATGAAATATCTTGAAGGTGAAGAAATCACCATCGCTGAGTTGAAAGCTGCTCTGCGTAAAGGTGTTGTCGAAGTTAAGATCTTCCCGGTTATCTGTGGATCTTCTTACCGTAACAAAGGCGTTCAGCTGATGCTTGATG
Source organism: Paenibacillus sp. JZ16 (assembly GCF_015326965.1). NCBI lineage: Bacteria > Bacillati > Bacillota > Bacilli > Caryophanales > Paenibacillaceae > Paenibacillus > Paenibacillus sp. JZ16. The sequence continues at coordinate 3,614,362 of NZ_CP017659.1, read as the reverse complement.
CCGTAATCGATTATTTGCCGGCTCCAACTGACGTTCCAGACATCAAGGGTACCCTTGAAGACGGAACTGAAGCTATCCGTCATTCTTCCGATGAAGAGCCGTTCTCGGCTTTGGCATTCAAAATCGCTACGGACCCTTATGTTGGTAAGCTGACATTCTTCCGCGTATACTCCGGTGTACTGCAATCCGGCTCTTACGTACTGAATGCAACTAAAGGTAAGCGTGAGCGCATCGGTCGTATCCTTCAAATGCATGCGAACAGCCGCCAAGAAATTTCCGAAGTATTCGCCGGAGATATCGCAGCTGCCGTAGGTTTGAAAGATACGGGTACAGGTGATACACTATGTGATGAGAAAAACCCGGTTATTCTGGAGTCCATGAACTTCCCTGATCCGGTTATCGAAATCGCAGTAGAACCTAAGACGAAAGCTGACCAAGATAAAATGGGTGTGGCTCTCGGTAAGTTGACGGAAGAGGATCCAACTCTTCGTGCACATACTGATGAAGAAACAGGCCAAACGATCCTGGCAGGTATGGGTGAGCTTCACTTGGACATCATCATCGACCGTATGCGTCGTGAGTTCAAGGTAGAAACTAACGTGGGTAAACCACAAGTAGCTTACCGCGAAACATTCCGTGCACCAGCTCGCGTTGAAGGTAAATTCGTTCGTCAGTCCGGTGGTCGTGGACAATACGGTCACGTATGGGTTGAGTTCGAACCTCTGGAACCAGGTAGCGGTAACCAATTCGACAGCAAAGTTGTCGGTGGTTCGGTACCAAGAGAATACATTGGTCCAGCACAACAAGGTATTGAAGAGCAAATGAAGAACGGTGTACTCGCCGGCTTCCCGCTTGTTGACGTTAAAGCAACAATCGTTGACGGTTCTTACCATGATGTTGACTCCAATGAAATGGCGTTTAAAATCGCCGGTTCCATGGCTCTGAAAGCAGCTAAAGACAAGTGTAAGCCTGTCCTGCTTGAGCCAATCATGAAAGTTGAAGTTACCGTGCCTGAGGAATACATGGGCGACGTAATGGGTATGCTGAACTCCCGCCGTGGACGTATCGAAGGTATGGACTCCCGTGGTGGTACTCAAATTATCCGTGCGAAAGTACCTCTTTCCGAAATGTTCGGTTACTCCACTACCCTTCGCTCCGGTACACAAGGACGCGGTGTGTTCTCCATGGAACTCTCCCACTACGAAGAAGTTCCTAAGAATATCTCCGATGAAATTGTGTCCAAGATCAAAGGCGGAGAGTAATAACGTTTTACCTGCTGGATAGGAGGCGGGACCAACATCCCGTTAACTCCGCTTCCGGCCTAACATATATATCCCCTTAAGGAGGAATTGTTCAAATGGCAAAGGCTAAATACGAACGTACGAAACCCCATGTTAACATCGGTACTATCGGTCACGTTGACCATGGTAAAACAACTTTGACAGCTGCAATCACATCTGTATTGTCCAAAACTTACGGTGGTGCTGCAATGTCTTTCGACCAAATCGACAAGGCTCCAGAAGAGCGCGAGCGCGGTATCACAATTTCGACTTCCCACGTTGAATACGAAACTGATACTCGTCACTATGCACACGTTGACTGCCCAGGTCACGCTGACTATGTTAAAAACATGATCACTGGTGCTGCTCAAATGGACGGAGCAATCCTGGTTGTATCCGCAGCTGACGGCCCAATGCCGCAAACTCGTGAGCACATCCTGTTGTCCCGCCAAGTAGGCGTTCCTTACATCGTTGTATTCTTGAACAAATGCGACATGGTTGAAGACGAAGAGCTCTTGGAATTGGTTGAGATGGAAGTTCGCGACCTGCTGAGCGAGTATGACTTCCCAGGCGACGACACTCCGATCACTCGTGGTTCCGCTCGTGAAGCTCTGCAAAACCCAGAAGGCGAATGGGCACAAAAAATCGTTGAAATGTTCAAAACAATCGACGAGTACATCCCATTGCCTGAGCGCGACACTGACAAGCCTTTCTTGATGCCTGTCGAGGACGTATTCTCCATCACTGGTCGTGGTACCGTTGCTACAGGTCGTGTAGAGCGTGGTACGATCAAAGTTGGTGACGAGATCGAAATCGTTGGTATCGCTGAAGAAACTAAGAAATCCGTTGTTACGGGCGTTGAGATGTTCCGTAAATTGCTGGATTCCGCACAAGCTGGTGACAACATCGGTGCATTGCTTCGTGGTGTTGAGCGTACTCAAATCGAGCGCGGTCAAGTACTTGCTAAGCCTGCTTCCGTTAAACCACACACAGAGTTCACAGCTCAAGTATACGTACTGAGCAAAGAAGAAGGCGGACGTCATAAGCCTTTCTTCACTGGCTACCGTCCACAGTTCTACTTCCGTACTACGGACGTAACTGGCGTGATCAACTTGCCAGAGGGTTCTGAAATGGTTATGCCTGGTGATAACATCACTGTAACGGTTAGCCTGATCAACCCAATCGCGATTGAAGAAGGAACTAAGTTCTCCATTCGTGAAGGCGGCCGTACCGTAGGTGCTGGTTCCGTTGCAAGCATCATTAAATAATTAAGGCTTACGAACAGCCTTGAATATAGCAACAGTGTATTGTAACGAGTAACAATGTGATGTCCTGATAAAAGAGTCTGATCCTTTGGATCAGGCTCTTTTCCTATTTGAGATCGGTTCGAGTAACCTGATTACAAGCTCCGAAGGATATTAGCGGTTTAGATTCGAAACTATCTATTATATAGAAGAGATCACATACAATATGATATGCGTGAGCGATGAAGTCTATTAACCAAGTCCTGCAACTTTCGGTTAATGATGCAAATACATATTAATTATGAATTAGTGCTTGCAATACGCCTATCTTTTATATATAATAGTGAATGTTGTTCTGCGACGTTGCGATGATGTGAGAGGTTACCGACACACCCGGCCCCTTTGCCATGAGGTGGGTGGTTGGAAAATTTTCGCGGAGTATGTCCGATACCAAATTGGGCGATAGAAGGAGGGAATAAAATGGCAAAGCAAAAAATTCGTATTCGCTTGAAAGCATACGACCACAGAGTTCTTGATCAATCCGCTGAGAAAATTGTTGAGACAGCAAAACGTTCGGGTGCTGGTGTATCCGGTCCGATCCCGCTGCCAACTGAGAAACAAGTAATTACCATTCTCCGTGCGGTGCACAAGTATAAGGATTCTCGGGAACAGTTCGAAATGCGTACACATAAACGCTTGATCGACATCGTGAACCCGACTCCACAAACTGTGGATGCCTTGATGCGCTTGGACCTGCCGTCCGGTGTAGATATCGAAATCAAACTGTAAGCACTGCATAATGAATTAGAGAAGAGAAAAGAGGTGTCAACATGAAAGGTATCTTAGGTAGAAAGCTCGGAATGACTCAAGTGTTTACCCCTGAGGGTGTTGTAATTCCTGTAACGGTTATCGAAGCAGGTCCTTGTGTTGTTCTTCAAAAGAAAGATCTGGAAAACGACGGATACGAAGCGATTCAAGTCGGTTTCTCTGATAAGAAAGAGAACAGATCTAACAAACCAGAAGCAGGCCATGCGAAAAAAGCAAACACTGCGCCTAAGCGCTACGTTCGCGAAATTCGCGGTGTTGACCTCGCGAGTGTCGAGGTTGGACAAGAGCTGAAGGCTGATGTCTTCGCAGAAGGCGAATTTGTTGACGTAACGGGTATTTCCAAAGGTAAAGGTTTCCAAGGTGTAATCAAGCGTTGGGGCCAAAGCCGCGGACCAATGTCTCACGGTTCCCGTTATCACCGTAGACCAGGTTCCATGGGTTCGATCCAGGCAAACCGTGTTCCTAAAGGAAAGCGTCTGCCAGGTCACATGGGCAATGAGACAGTTACGATTCAAAAGCTCGAAGTTGTTAAAGTCGATGCAGAGCGTAACGTAATCCTTGTAAAAGGTTCCATTCCTGGACCTAAAAAAGGTTTCGTTCAAATCAAAGAAACGGTGAAGAAATAATCGCCTAAAGAAAGGAGGAACAAACAATGCCTAAAGTAGCACTTTATAATGTCAGCGGTAGCCAAGTTGGCGAAGTAGAATTGAATGAAGCTGTATTCGGCATCGAGCCGAACGCACACGTATTGCACAGTGCAGTATTGTTGCAGCGCGCTTCGCTTCGTCGTGGTACCCACAAAGTAAAAGGACGTTCTGAAGTACGCGGCGGCGGACGTAAGCCTTGGAAACAAAAAGGTACTGGCCGTGCTCGTCAAGGTTCGATCCGTTCTCCACAATGGAAAGGCGGCGGTGTGGTATTTGGACCAACTCCGCGCAGCTACACATTTAAACTTCCTAAGAAAGTTCGTCGTTTGGCTATCAAATCCGCATTGTCTTCCAAAGTGATTGACAACGCGATTATCGTATTGGATCAATTGACGCTGAATGCGCCGAAAACGAAAGAGTTTGCTAACATTCTTAGCAACCTGAAAGTAGGCCGTAAAGCTCTGATCGTTGCTCCAAGCTATGATGATAATGTAGCCCTTTCCGCTCGTAATATTCCTGGTGTGAAATTCGTAGCGGCTGACGGCATTAATGTTCTTGACGTACTGTCGTACGATCAACTGATCATTACGAAGGAAGCAGTTCAGAAGGTAGAGGAGGTGCTCGCGTAATGAAAGACCCACGCGATATAATCAAGCGCCCGGTGATCACGGAACGTACGGCTGACTACATGGCAGAGCTGAAATATGCTTTTGAAGTGGATATCCGTGCTAACAAGACCGAGATCAAGCAAGCTGTCGAATCTATTTTTAAAGTTAAAGTATCGAACGTGAATACGATGCGTGTTCCTGCTAAACCAAAGCGTTATGGCCGTTATTCCGGTTACACAACCGAATGGAAAAAGGCAATCGTGACTTTGGCTCCAGACAGCAAACCGCTCGAGTTCTTTGAATCGGTTGAATAAGAATTTCTTAAGTAAGGAGGGAAAATTCAGTGCCTATTAAAAAGTATAAACCGACATCCCCGGCTCGACGCAACATGTCCGTGTCGACTTTCGAAGAAATCACCACGAATCAGCCGGAGAAATCGTTGTTGGCTCCGCTGAGCAAAACAGCTGGCCGTAACAACCAAGGTAAAATTACGGTTCGTCACCATGGCGGCGGACACAAGCGTAAATACCGTATCATCGACTTCAAACGGAATAAAGACGGCATTCCAGGTCGCGTTGCTACAATCGAATACGACCCGAACCGTACTTCCAACATCGCTCTGATTCACTATGTAGATGGTGAAAAACGTTATATCATCGCTCCTAAAGGTCTGAAAGTTGGAGACCAAGTAGTATCTGGAGTAGGTGCTGACATCAAGATCGGTAACTCACTTCCACTGGAAAACATTCCGGTAGGTACCGTTATCCACAACATCGAGTTGAAACCAGGTAAAGGCGGACAATTGGTTCGTGCTGCTGGTACAGAAGCTCAACTTCTCGGTAAAGAAGATAAGTACGTAACTGTTCGTCTTTCTTCCGGTGAAGTTCGTCGCATCCTGAAAGTTTGCCGTGCAACTATCGGTTCTGTGGGTAACCAAGACCATGAGTTGATCAAAATCGGTAAAGCTGGTCGTAGCCGCTGGCTTGGACAACGTCCTGAAGTACGTGGTGTCGTCATGAACCCTAACGATCACCCTCACGGTGGTGGTGAAGGCCGCGCTCCAATCGGACGTAAATCGCCTATGTCTCCATGGGGTAAACCAACCCTTGGTTACAAAACACGTAAAAAAGGTAAAGCTTCTGACAAATATATCGTTCGCCGCCGCACGAAGTAATGCGCGATTGTGCATAACTTCGTGACAGGCTCGAAGGTAACGAGACAATTTGGTGAAGGGAGGATTTCAATATGAGCCGTAGTTTGAAAAAAGGACCTTTTATTGACGGATATCTGCTCAAAAAAGTGGAGGACATGAACGCCGCAAGCAAAAAGGCTGTGATCAAAACCTGGTCCCGCCGCTCCACTATTTTCCCGCAATTTATCGGTCACACGTTCGGAGTATACGATGGCCGTAAACATGTACCTGTATATGTAACAGAGGACATGGTAGGACACAAGTTGGGTGAGTTCGCTCCAACTCGTACCTACAAAGGTCATGAAGATGATAAGAAAACAAGAAGATAATTAATGAAGCTCTTTGTTTGAGAGGAGGTTAAACATATGGAAGCAAAAGCACATGCTAGATCGATTCGTATTGCTCCTCGTAAAGCTCAACTCGTTGTTGACTTGATCCGCGGTAAGCAAGTCGGCGAAGCGATCGCAATTCTTCGTCACACTCCGAAAGCTGCATCTCCGGTTGTTGAGAAGCTTTTGAACTCGGCTATCGCTAACGCTGAGCATAACTACTCTTTGGATGTAACTAAATTGGTTGTGACGCAAGCTTATGTCAACCAGGGACCGACTATGAAACGTTTCCGCCCGCGTGCGATGGGACGTGCAAGCCGGATCAATAAACGCACCAGCCACATTACTTTGGTGGTAGCTGAAAAATAAGGAGGGAAAACGTGTGGGCCAAAAGGTAAATCCAGTAGGACTCCGTATCGGTATTATCCGTGATTGGGAATCCAAATGGTATGCAGGCAAAGACTTCGGTGATCTTTTGCTGGAAGACGTGAAAATCCGTGAATACCTGAAAAATAAATTGAAAGACTCCGCTGTATCCCGTATCGAAATCGAGAGAGCGGCTAATCGTGTGAACGTGACGATCCACACTGCGAAGCCAGGTATGGTTATCGGTAAAGGTGGTTCCGAAGTAGAAGTACTGCGCGGACAAGTGACTAAAATTGCCGGCGGTAAAAAAGTTCACATCAACATTTCTGAAATCAAAAACCCTGAACTGGACGCTATTCTTGTTGCTGAAAGCATTGCACAACAGCTGGAACGTCGTGTATCTTTCCGTCGTGCACTGAAACAAGCGATTCAAAGAACTATGCGCTCTGGAGCAAAAGGGATTAAAACATCGGTCAGCGGACGTCTTGGCGGAGCCGAGATTGCTCGTACGGAAGGCTACAGTGAAGGAACTGTTCCACTTCATACGCTTCGTGCAGACATCGACTATGGTACAGCAGAAGCGCATACGACTTACGGCCGTATCGGCGTGAAAGTATGGATCTATCGTGGAGAGGTTCTTCCTACGGCTAAGAAACAAGCTGCTCAGGAAGGAGGCAACTAATCATGTTGGTACCAAAACGTGTAAAACACCGCAAACAACAGCGCGGCCATATGAGAGGTCAAGCTAAAGGCGGTACTGAACTGAACTTCGGCGAATTCGGTCTGCAAGCAACAGAACCAGGCTGGATCACGAACCGTCAGATCGAGGCTGCTCGTATCGCGATGACTCGTTACATTCGTCGTGGCGGTAAAGTATGGATTAAGATTTTCCCAGATAAGCCGATTACTCAAAAGCCTCTCGAAGTGCGGATGGGTAGCGGTAAAGGTAACGTTGAGAAATGGGTTGCCGTTGTAAAACCAGGCAAGATCATGTTTGAACTTGGAGGCGTGTCCGAGGAAATCGCCCGCGAAGCGATGCGTCTCGCCGCTCACAAGCTGCCTGTTAAAACGAAGTTTGTGAAACGAGAAGAAGTGGGTGGTGAAGCAAATGAAAGCTAATGAACTGCGCAACTTAACCACTGCAGAAATCGAGCAAAAAATCGCCGGATTTAAAGAGGAACTCTTTAACCTCCGTTTTCAATTGGCCACAGGCCAGCTTGACAACCCGACTCGGATCCGTGACGTTCGCAAAGAAATAGCTCGTGCTAAAACCGTTATCCGTGAAAGAGAACTTGGGATTAGTTAATGAAGCAGAAACTCGACGTTCTGTATTCAGGAAGGAGGCTAACAAATGAGCGAAGAACGCAATGCTCGTAAAGTGCAAATTGGTAAAGTTGTCAGCGATAAAATGGATAAAACCATTGTTGTAGCTGTTGAAACCTATAAGAAGCATGACTTGTATCACAAACGCATTAAATACACAAAAAAATTTAAAGCGCATGATGAGAACAATCAAGCTCAAATCGGAGATACCGTTAAAATCATGGAAACTCGCCCTCTCTCCAAAGACAAGCGCTGGAGATTGGTAGAAGTGGTTGAAAAAGCGGTAATCATCTAAGATATGATCAGTTTTTGATGGAAGGAGGAAATTTAAATGATTCAACCATTTACACGTTTAGCTGTTGCTGACAACTCCGGTGCGAAGGAACTGATGTGTATCCGCGTATTGGGTGGTACTGGTCGTCGTACAGCTCAAATCGGTGATTTGATCGTATGTTCCGTCAAACAAGCAACACCAGGCGGCGTTGTCAAAAAGGGTGATGTAGTAAGAGCGGTAGTCGTTCGCACGAAACGTTCTGTACGTCGTAAAGACGGATCTTACATCTCATTTGACGAGAATGCAGCTGTTGTTGTTAAAGACGACAGAAGCCCACGCGGAACTCGTATTTTCGGACCAGTTGCTCGCGAACTTCGCGAAAGAGACTACATGAAAATCGTTTCCTTGGCTCCGGAAGTAATCTAATAACACCCCAAAAAGTGACGTAACTTTTCGGGAACCCGATAAATAGTTGAACTGGCTAGTCATAGGAGGTGTAACGAATGCCTAAAGTGAAAAAAGTCCTGGAATCCCATAGCAACAAACTGCACGTGAAAAAAGATGATACAGTTATCGTCATCAGCGGTAAAGACAAAGGCAAAAAAGGCCGTGTCATCGCAGCGTACCCTCGTGAAAATCGTGTTTTGGTTGAAGGTGTGAACATGATTAAGAAGCACCAGAAGCCAAACCAAATGAACCCACAAGGCGGTATCATCGAGAAGGAAGCTCCGATCCATGTATCGAACGTTATGCACGTTGATCCGAAGAGCGGAAAAGTAACCCGTATCGGTTACAAAGTACTGGACAACGGTAAAAAAGTTCGCGTAGCTAAAAGATCCGGAGAAGTTATCGATAAATAAGACGGTTTAGAAAGGAGGTCCTTGAATCATGGCAGCAAGAATGAAAGAACGTTTTTTGAACGAAGTAACTCCTGCTCTGATGCAGAAGTTTAGCTATAAGACAGTAATGCAGGTACCAAAAATCGAGAAGGTTGTCATCAACATGGGTGTAGGTGACGCTGTAGCTAACTCGAAGGTGCTTGATTCCGCTGTGAACGACATGCAGCTGATTGCTGGTCAAAAACCGGTTATCACCCGTGCGAAGAAATCCATCGCGGGATTCAAACTGCGTGAGAACATGCCGATCGGTGTGAAGGTAACACTGCGCGGTGAGCGTATGTACTACTTCCTCGACAAGCTGTTCAACGTTACACTTCCACGTGTACGTGACTTTCAAGGCGTGTCCACCAAAGCATTTGACGGACGCGGTAACTATACGCTCGGTCTGAAAGAGCAACTCATTTTCCCTGAAATTGAGTATGACAAAGTGGATAAAGTTCGCGGTATGGACATCGTTATCGTAACGACTGCTAAAACCGACGAAGAATCCCGTGAACTGCTTGCTCAACTGGGCATGCCTTTCGCGAAATAAGACGGTTGTCCTTTTCTCCGAAACTATTTAGGAGGTGTCAGGCTAAGTGGCAAAAACTTCGATGAAAGTTAAACAACAACGTACACCGAAATACAAAGTACGGGCATATACCCGTTGTGAACGTTGTGGTCGCCCACATTCGGTACTGCAGAAGTTTAAAATTTGCAGAATTTGTTTCCGTGAATTAGCTTATAAAGGCCAGATTCCTGGCGTGAAAAAAGCAAGCTGGTAAGAAGTTTATAAACGGGAAGGAGGTTTATCCTACATGACTATGTCCGATCCAATTGCAGATATGCTAACTCGTATTCGTAACGCGAACACGGTTCGCCACGAAACAGTAGAAATGCCTGCTTCGACGATTAAAAAACAAATCGCTGACATTTTGAAGCGTGAAGGCTTCATCCGTGATGCAGAGTTTGTGGAAGACAATAAACAAGGGATCATTCGTGTATTCCTGAAATATGGTTCCAACAACGAACGTGTAATCACAGGTCTGAAAAGAATCAGCAAACCAGGTCTTCGCGTTTACACGAAGAGCAACGAAGTACCTCGCGTACTTGGTGGTTTGGGTATTGCGATCATCTCCACGTCTAAGGGAGTTATGACCGACAAAGAAGCTCGTCAATCCAAAGCTGGCGGAGAAGTTCTCTGCTACGTATGGTAATCAACGTCACAAGATAGGAGGTGTAATGAATGTCCCGTATTGGTCGTAAACCAATTGCTATTCCAAACGGTGTGGAAGTCACACTGGATAACACTGTAATCACTGTTAAAGGACCTAAAGGTACCTTGACTCGTGAACTGCATAAAGACATGCAAATTACAGTAGAAAACAACGAGATCAATGTTGTTCGTCCTTCCGACAACAAAACACATCGCTCTCTTCACGGCACGACCCGCAGCGTTGTCTCGAATATGGTCAACGGTGTAACTGAAGGATTCTCGAAAAACCTTGAGTTGGTAGGTGTCGGATACCGTGCAAGCAAATCCGGAGATAAAATCGTTCTGAACGTGGGTTACTCCCACCCAGTTGAAATTACACCGGAGCCAGGTATCGAGTTCGACGTACCGGCAAACACAAAAATCACGGTTCGTGGTATCGATAAAGAGCGCGTAGGTGCATACGCTGCTAAGATTCGTTCCGTACGTGAGCCTGAGCCATACAAAGGTAAAGGTATTAAATACGAAGGTGAACGCATTATCCGTAAGGAAGGTAAAGCTGGTAAGAAGAAATAAGTTAGCTGACCGGGGATTTACCTGGTGGATAACTTACTTCTTCTCCCATACTTACCCGATGCGTCTAAAAGTGAAGCTCTTAAGGCAAAACTGAAGGGAGGAAATGGAAGCATGATCACGAAACAAGACAAGAACAAAGCTCGTCTGAAAAGACACCTGCGTGTCCGTAAGAAAATCCAAGGCACAGCAGAACGTCCACGTCTGAACGTGTTCCGTTCTTCGAAACACATCTATGCTCAATTGATCGACGACGTGGCTGGCGTGACTTTGGCATCAGCTTCTACGCTGGATAAAGAACTGGCTAACGACATCAAGAACGGCGGAAGCGTTGAATCCGCTCGTAAAGTCGGCGAACTCGTTGCAAAACGTGCTGCAGACAAAGGTTACAAAGTGATCGTATTCGATCGTGGTGGATACTTGTATCATGGACGTATTCAAGCACTTGCAGAGGCAGCTCGCGAGGCAGGCCTTGAATTCTAAGATATTTTCAAAAGGAGGTAAACGACTTGCGTGTAGATCCTAACACTTTAGAACTGACTGAAAGAGTAGTAAACATTAACCGCGTTGCTAAAGTTGTAAAAGGCGGACGTCGCTTTAGCTTTAGTGCACTGGTAGTTGTCGGTGATGGCAAAGGTTGGGTAGGAGCAGGTATCGGTAAAGCAGGCGAAGTACCGGATGCAATCCGCAAAGGTATTGAAGATGCTAAGAAAAACCTGATTCACATTCCACTTGTTGGAACAACTATTCCTCACCTCGTAACAGGTCACTTCGGAGCAGGCCGAGTATTGTTGAAGCCGGCATCTGAAGGTACTGGGGTTATCGCTGGCGGACCGGTTCGTGCAGTACTTGAACTGGCTGGCGTAGGCGACATTTTGACAAAATCTCTAGGTTCTTCGAACTCCATGAACATGGTCAATGCGACTTTGGAAGGGTTGTCCCGCCTGAAGCGTGTTGAAGATGTTGCCAAGCTTCGCGGCAAATCCGTCGAAGAGCTGTTGGGTTAAGGAGGGAATCTCATGGCTAAACTTGAAATCACCCTCGTACGCAGCGTGATTGGTCGTCCAGAGGATCAGCGTGCAACCGTGAAAACACTCGGACTTCGCAAAATCAACCATTCCGTGGTTCAAAGCGACAATGCTGCAATTCGCGGAATGATTAAGAAAGTAAATCACCTGGTTTCTGTTAAAGAAATCGAAGGTTAATCCCGGGCAGTTTATTCCCGGACATATTAAGGAGGTGCAACGAACGATGAAGTTACATGAGCTGAGCCCAGCACCTGGATCCCGCAAAGAGCGCAAGCGCGTTGGACGCGGTACTAGTAGCGGTACGGGTAAAACGTCGGGTCGCGGTCACAAAGGACAAAACTCTCGTTCCGGCGGTGGTGTACGTCCAGGCTTCGAAGGTGGACAGAACCCATTGTATCGTCGTCTTCCGAAGCGCGGTTTCGTAAACCCAACTCGGAAAGAGTACGCGATTGTGAACATCGAAGAACTTAACAGCTTTGCAGCAGGTACTGAAGTGACTCCAGAAGTTTTGGTTGAGAGCGGTATTGTTAACAATACAAAGAGCGGAATCAAAATTCTTGGCAACGGTGAAGTTACCGTTTCTTTGACTGTAAAAGCTAATAAGTTTTCTCAATCTGCGGTAGAGAAGATCGAGGCTGCCGGCGGTAAAACCGAGGTGATCTAATGTTTAAGACCCTGAAAAATATATGGCGTGTGGATGACCTTCGCAAGCGTATTTTGTTCACCTTATTCGTTCTGATCATCTTCCGTATTGGATCCTTTGTTCCGGTTCCCGGTGTTAACAAAGATGTTTTTACCCAGACGAATCAGGCAGGCAATGAGTTGTTCGGTCTTCTTAACACGTTCTCGGGGGGCGCACTATCGCAGTTTTCGATCTTTGCCCTTTCGATATTTCCATATATTACTGCGTCCATTATCGTACAGTTGTTGTCGATGGACGTCATTCCAAAGTTTGCGGAATGGAACAAACAAGGGGAACACGGGAAGAAACAGTTGGCTCAAATTACTCGTTATGGTACGGTAATATTGGGTTTGATCCAGGCATTCGCAATGTCCATCGGGTTTAACCGTATGTATGGCATGGATATGGTTCCTGGAGCAACGTTTATCGATTTTGTTGTTATTGCGATCGTGCTTACCGCAGGTACATCATTCCTGATGTGGCTCGGCGAACAGATTACGGAACGCGGAATCGGTAACGGTATTTCGATCATTATCTTTGCAGGTATCGCTGCTGGTATCCCGATGCACATTCGGACTACGATCGAATCGAACTTCATTCAGGATGGTCAAGTGTTCATGAACATTCTGAAGGGTGTCATCATCCTACTGATTTTGGTTCTGATCATTACCGGTGTTGTATTCATTCAGCAAGGTATCCGTAAAATTCCGGTTCAATACGCGAAGCGTGTTGTAGGAAACAAAATGTACGGCGGACAGAATACACACATTCCACTCAAGATTAACGGAGCAGGCGTTATTCCGGTAATCTTTGCGATGTCACTGCTGCAGTTCCCGGTTATCCTCGCTAGCTTCTGGGGACACCAGAATTGGGCGAAATGGGTTACGGCGAATCTGGCTTATGACAGCCCGCTTGGAATGGTACTGTATGTACTCATGATCATTGGTTTCACGTTCTTCTACACTTTCGTGCAGATGAATCCGAACCAAATGGCTGATAATATGAAGAAGAACGGCGGCTATGTACCGGGCATTCGTCCTGGTAAAGCTACCGAGAAGTATCTGACCCGGGTTATGACCCGTCTGACCATGACAGGAGCTCTGTTCCTGGCCGTGATCTCCGTACTTCCGGTGTTCTTTGGATCACTTGCAGGTCTTCCGCGTACGGTTCAGATTGGTGGTACGTCCCTCTTGATCGTGGTCGGTGTTGCACTGGATACGATGAAGCAGATCGAAAGCCAACTGATCAAACGTCATTACAAAGGTTTTATCAATAAATAGGCGATAGGTTCCGGCGAGTGGTCTGTATCGCTTCCCGGCGCCTATTGTGTTGTTCTTGCTAGTCAATCAAGGGGAGGGAGTGACGTAAGGTGAACATCTTATTCATGGGTCCTCCTGGGGCAGGAAAAGGGACGCAAGCAGAAAACATCGTGAATGAATTCGGTATTCCTCATATTTCAACAGGCGATGCATTTCGTCTCGCGATCAAACAAGGAACTCCCATCGGGATTAAAGCGAAGGAATTCATGGATCAGGGTCTGCTGGTACCGGATGACGTAACGATTGGTATTGTGGAAGAGCGTCTGCAGCAGTCCGATTGCGAAAAAGGTTTTTTATTGGACGGTTTTCCAAGAACCCTTTCGCAAGCGGAAGCGCTGGATGACATTCTCGCCCGCTTGAATACTGGTCTCGATCACGTCATCAACCTGAAAGTTGATCGGGAAAAGCTTCTGGCTCGCCTTACCGGCCGCCGGATTTGCAAAAACTGTGGTTCGACTTATCATGTGATCTTTAATCCTCCTAAACAGGAAGGCATTTGTGATAAATGCGGCGGCGAATTGTACCAGCGCTCCGATGATAACGAAGAGAGCGTCGGCATTCGTTTAGACGAATATATCAACAAAACAGCACCACTCCTCACGTTTTATGAGAACAAAGGTCTTTTGCGTCAAATCGATGGTGATCAGGAAATCGACGCGGTTTCAACACAAATTGCGTCTATACTGAGAGGTTAAGTATAATGATCATTTGTAAATCCGAAACGGAACTGAGCTTGATGAGAGAAGCAGGAAGGATCGTGGCGGAATGCCACAAACTCCTTGCCGCTCATGTAGAACCGGGCATTACGACCGGGGAACTTGACCTTATGGCCGACAAGTTCATTCGAAGCCAAGGCGCTGTGCCATCTTTTAAAGGCTACAACGGATTTCCTTCCAGCATTTGCGCATCAGTCAACGAAGAATTGGTGCATGGATTTCCAGGCAAACGCAAATTAATCGAGGGCGATATCGTTACGTTTGATATCGGTGCACAGTACCAGGGTTACCATGGTGACTCGGCATGGACCTACGCTGTAGGAGAGATTTCCGAAGAGGCCCAGCGTCTGCTGGACGTAACGGAAGGATCGCTCTATGCTGGACTTGCGCTAATCAAACCCGATGTCCGCTTGTTTACAATCTCTCATGCCATACAGCGTCATATCGAGGATGCAGGTTTCTCTGTCGTCCGGGAATACGTTGGTCATGGTGTGGGTACCGATCTGCATGAGGATCCGCAAATTCCGAACTATGGCATCCCTGACCGCGGACCAAGACTCAAACCGGGCATGGTGCTCGCGATTGAGCCGATGGTCAATGCGGGTAAGCGGAACGTCAAGACGCTGGAAGACAACTGGACGGTTGTAACGGTAGACGGCTCACTATGTGCTCACTTCGAGCATACGGTAGCAGTCACGCCGGATGGCATGGAAATTTTGACGAAGCTGCCGGAATAGGGTGATAACATGAATAATGAAATCACGCTTCAGCCCGGTCAGATTGTTAAGATACTAAAAGGCAGAGATGCCGGACAGTATGCCGTTATCGTTTCGATTGAGGACAGCAGGTTCGTGTGGATCGCGGATGGGGACAAACGCAAGTTTGACGGGGCCAAGAAGAAGAATGTTCTTCATCTTGAACCTCAATCCTACATTAGCAGTGAAGTGGTAAACAGTTTGCAAGAAAGCGGTCGGGTTACAAACGGTAAACTGCGTTTCGCACTGGACCGGTTTGTATCCGATAAATCCAAGGCAGATCAGAAAGGAGACTAACTGTGGCTAAAGAAGATGTCATTGAAGTCGAAGGAACGGTCATTGAGCCGTTGCCGAATGCTACCTTTAAAGTCGAGCTGGAGAATGGTCATCAAATTCTCGCTCATGTTTCCGGAAAGCTGCGGATGCACTTTATCCGTATCCTTACAGGAGACAAAGTGGTTGTTCAACTCTCGCCGTATGATTTAACCAAAGGTCGTATCACGTACCGTAAATAGATTCAAGGTTCCCCTGGGGAATTAAGGAAAGCTGCGAAGCGGTTTTACTGACGTAAAACTCAGCAGCGGTAACAAACTACTTTAGTTTCGAAGCTGGTTTTACAACGTAAAACTTGGAGGAGGTAATTAGCATGAAGGTAAGACCTTCTGTAAAGCCTATTTGCGAAAAATGCAAAGTCATTCGCCGCAAAGGGAACGTAATGGTTATCTGTGAAAATCCGAAACACAAACAAAAACAAGGTTAAAGAAGGGGGTGTAGCGTAAAATGGCTCGTATAGCTGGTGTGGATTTGCCACGTGACAAACGCGTTGAGATCGCCTTGACTTACATTTTCGGAATCGGTAAAACGACTTCCCAGAAAGTACTGAAAGAAACTGGAATCAATGCAGACACTCGTGTCCGTGATTTGACAGAAGATGAAGTCAGCAAATTGCGCGAAACGATCGATGGTATGGTTAAGGTAGAAGGTGACCTGCGTCGTGAAATTTCCTTAAATATTAAACGTCTCACGGAGATCGGCTGCTACCGCGGTATTCGTCACCGTCGTGGATTGCCTGTTCGTGGTCAACGTACTAAAACGAATGCTCGTACACGTAAAGGTCCTCGTCGTACCGTAGCGAACAAGAAGAAATAAGAAAGGGGGATAATAGACAATGGCTAAACCAAAAAAAGTCGTACGTACTAAACGTCGTGACCGCAAAAATATTGAAAGTGGCGTGGCTCATATCCGCTCCACATTCAACAATACAATCGTAACGATTACGGATCCTCACGGAAACGCGATTTCTTGGGCAAGCTCCGGCGGCCTTGGATTTAAAGGTTCCCGTAAGTCGACCCCGTTCGCTGCGCAAATGGCTGCTGAAACAGCTGCCAAAGCGGCTATGGAACACGGTATGAAAGCGGTGGAAGTAATGGTTAAAGGTCCTGGTGCTGGTCGTGAAGCAGCAATTCGTTCTCTGCAAGCAGCAGGTCTCGAAGTCAACCTGATCAAAGACGTTACACCAATTCCACATAACGGATGCCGCCCACCAAAACGTCGTCGCGTATAATGAAGTCATCCTGTTAATGTGGTATAAATCCGTTGCAATCTGCTAATAATGGTTGTTTAGGCATACTACTACATGGATTACTGGATAAGATGACAGTTTCATATAGGAGCGACGTTTGAAGGAGGGGTACTTGCGTGATTGAAATCGAAAAGCCGAAAATTGAGACCGTTGATGTCAATGAAGATGGAACCTATGGGAAATTCGTAGTTGAGCCTCTGGAGAGAGGGTATGGCACGACGCTGGGGAACTCGCTTCGCCGCATCTTGTTATCCTCACTACCGGGAGCTGCAGTCACATCGATTCAAATCGATGGCGTGCTGCATGAATTTTCCACGATTCCGGGTGTCATGGAAGACGTGACCGAGGTCATCCTGAACCTGAAAGCTTTGTCTCTGAAAATTCATTCCGATGAAGAGAAAGTGTTCGAGATTGATGCGGAGGGTGAAGGGGTTGTTACTGCTGGTGACATCCGTGCGGATAGTGATGTGGAGATTCTGAACCCAGATCTTCATATTGCAACGCTCGGCCCTGGTGCAAGACTTCATATGCGTATTTTTGCCAGTCGCGGTCGTGGCTATGTCCAGGCGGATCGGAACAAACGCGATGACCAGCCTATCGGCGTCATTCCCGTCGATTCGATCTATACTCCGATTAGCCGTGTTAACTACGGTGTGGAAAATACGCGTGTTGGTCAAGTAACCAACTACGATAAACTGACGCTTGAAATTTGGACGGATGGCAGCATCCGCCCGGAAGAAGCTGTTAGTCTCGGCGCGAAAATCTTGACTGAGCATCTGTTCCTCTTCGTAGGTCTGACCGACGAAGCGAAGGATGCTGAGATCATGGTTGAGAAAGAAGAAGACAAGAAAGAAAAAGTGCTTGAAATGACGATCGAAGAGCTGGATCTTTCCGTTCGTTCCTACAACTGCTTGAAACGTGCCGGCATTAATACGGTACAAGAGCTGACCACGAAAACCGAAGAGGATATGATGAAAGTCCGGAACCTCGGACGCAAATCCTTGGAGGAAGTACAAGAGAAGCTTGAGGAGTTGGGCCTGGGACTTCGTACGGAAGAATAGCATAGATTCGGCTTAGCTTAGCAAAGGAGGGAAAAACACATGGCATACCAAAAGTTGGGCCGCGATTCCAGTGCGCGTAAAGCGTTGTTCCGTGACCTGGTAACCGACCTTTTCTTATATGAGCGCATTCAAACGACTGAAGCCAAAGCGAAAGAAGTTCGTTCGATCGCTGAGAAGTTGATCACAAAAGCAAAAAAAGGTGATCTTCACGCTCGTCGTCAAGTAGCTGCATTCGTGCGTCGTGAAACAGTAGACGGTGAACAAGATGCAATCCAAAAATTGTTCTCCGAAATCGCTCCTCGCTACGTAGAGCGTCCAGGCGGATACACTCGTATCCTGAAACTGGGACCTCGTCGTGGTGACGCAGCTCCAATGGTTTACTTGGAACTGGTAGATCGCGCGTAATATAGCTTTGTTCCATTGAAGTGACTGTAGTTATGTATGCCCGGCTCTGTAGATGTTTATTCTTGGAGCCATGAACGGGAAGTGGTGCGAGATATAGTCGATCATCTGGTTCGACTCGTCTCGACTACTCCATGGGCAACAATAACGGGGACCTTCTAGTCATGTGGCTGACTCGAAGGGTTCGGCTTAACATGATGAAAAGGAGCTCCTATGGGGCTCTTTTTTTGATGGATGTAGAATGTATAAGTTATCAGCGAAGCTGATGACATTCTATAAGCGAAAGAAACTTCCGCTATACTCAGGAGGTCAGCAATGCGTAATCTTCTGATGAAGGTCAGTTACGATGGTACCGATTATAACGGCTTTCAGACCCAGCCCGGTGGCCACACGATTCAGGACTATTTGGAGGAAGCGATCCGCCGTTTGTCTGGTGAACAGCTCAAGATTACGGCTTCAGGCCGGACAGATGCTGGGGTGCATGCTCGTGCCCAAGTATTCAATTTCTACACAGCTTCTCCAATTCCCGTTGAGCGTTGGTGTATGGCATTAAACACCTGGCTGCCGGAAGATATCGTGGTTTCGGATGCGATGGAGGTACCCATGGAATTCCATTCCCGGCACGCAGCGAAACGCAAAACCTATCGTTTTACCATCAATGCTAACCAATATCCGGATCTATTCAATCGGCGGTACCAGATCCATCATCATGGGAAACTGGATATCGCAGCCATGGAGCAGGGACTTTCTCATCTGATCGGAACGCATGACTATACAACGTTTGCGTCACGGAAGTCAACGAAGCCGTCTCACGTTCGTACTATTTTTGATGCCTGGATCGAGAAGGATACGTCTATGTGCCGTCCCGGCACGAGAGATCAAGGAGTCATTCATACGTACGTATCCGGGAACGGGTTTCTGCAGCATATGGTTCGGATCATTATGGGGACGTTGATTGAGGTAGGAGAAGGCAAGCGCCATCCGGATGACATGTTGGTCATACTGGAAGCCAAAAACCGGGCAGCAGCCGGCCCGACAGCCATGGGCAAGGGCCTGATGTTATGGGAAGTGGAGTATGATATCGCCGGAAAGGACTAACCCAATGCCCGTCGATATCAGACCACGGATAAGGCGATCACATAAAGAAGAAGAAATCACTTCTGGATGTGATGGGCGACTTGTTTGAATTACACGCATGGTGTAAGGTGGAAAACCAAAAAACACTTGCGGAAGTGGGCGTAATCCTGTATTATATAAGTTGTGTTTTCTTAACGGCTCTCCCACAGCCCCGGTTAAGAAAATGCCGAATGCAAGACTGCAACACCATGACAATGCTTTAAACATGAATGAAGATAAATAATGAAAATTAATGATGATTTTCGGACGAATACAAGGAGGAACTATACATGCGTACCACCTATATGGCGAAGCCAAATGAAGTTGAGCGCAAATGGTACATCGTTGATGCCGAAGGCAAGACGCTTGGCCGTTTGGCAAGTGAAGTTGCGGCTCTGATCCGCGGCAAACATAAGCCTCAATTCACTCCACATGTTGACACAGGGGATTTCGTGGTTGTTATCAACGCCGAGAAAATCCACCTCACTGGCAAAAAGATGGAGAACAAAAAATACTATCGTCACTCCCTGCATCCAGGTGGATTGAAAGTAACTACAGCTCAAGACCTGATTGCGAAATACCCAGAGCGTGTAATCGAAAGCGCGGTTCACGGCATGCTTCCTAAAACTCGCATGGGCGAGAAAATGAAGCTGAGACTGAAAGCATATGCAGGCACAGCACATCCACATGAAGCACAAAAACCAGAAGCTTACGAACTTCGCGGTTAATTATAAAGGAGGACAGTTTCATGGCACAAGTACAATACTATGGGACAGGTCGTCGTAAACACTCGGTAGCACGTGTACGCCTCGTACCGGGTGAAGGACGCATTGTCATCAATAAACGTGATATTAATGAATACTTCGGTTTGGAAACACTCAAGCTGATCGTTAAACAACCTTTGAATCTGACAGAAACACTGGGCAAATATGACGTGCTTGTCATCGCTCACGGTGGCGGCATCTCCGGTCAAGCTGGAGCAATCCGTCACGGTATCTCCCGTGCTCTTCTGAAAGCAGATCCAGAATTCCGTCCTTCTCTGAAAAGAGCTGGATTCCTGACTCGCGACCCTCGTATGAAAGAGCGTAAGAAATACGGTCTTAAAGCAGCTCGTCGCGCGCCTCAGTTCTCCAAACGTTAATATTTGCGACTTACCAAGCCCTTGGCCATTATGGTCAAGGGCTTTTTTATGTTTAGAGAAAGCGGTTGTCCACAAAGATATTCACAGGATGGACAATTCACTCCGATTTCGTTGGCCAAATCTAGAACCGGTTGTTCACATGATGTGCACAACCTGCGAATAGATGGATGTAGATAGGGATGATCTTACATCGTTAACCACTTGACTTGATATGTAAATAGAGATATATTATTAATTGCGAATTAATTAAGTACTTAAATAATTAATATTTAATCATTAATTAAATAAGTAATTTTCGGACCAGAGAAGGGGGGATATGGTTGGATCGCAATGAAGAGATTTTCAAGGTGTCGTCGATGTTCCGGGCACTGCTGAAGAACATTCATCAGGAATGGAACAAGTCGAGCGCCGGGAAGTACAACTTAAGCTTTCCACAATTTCAGGTGCTGTATGTATTAAAGCTGCGAGGGCCACTGAAGGTATCGGAGCTTGCCGAAGCTTTGTCTTTAACACCGCCGGCTATAACCGGCCTAACGGATAAATTGGTTGCGGAAGGATACTTGCAAAAAGAGCGTGCAGAGGATGACCGGAGAGTTGTCAACATCACACTCTTGGAACCGGGTCTAGATGTAATTAGGAAAGTGAAGAAGGATCAGAAGGAAATGATTCAGGGGTTTTTCAATTTTCTCTCTGAGGAAGACATTCAGCATTTGAGAAGAATCTTCTCCTTGATGCTGTCAAACATAGATAAAGACAATCACAACAACGGGTAGAGGTGGAGCATGGAGCATTTAACGCTTAAACGTAAAGTTTCAATTATGATTGCGATCATGGCTGCGATGTTCTTCGCAGCCATTAACCAGACGATAACGAGCACCGCAATGCCGCGGATTATCGCCATTCTTGATGGCATGGATTATTATACATGGACCATCAATATTTATTTGTTAACATCAACGATCGCAACGATATTGGTAGGTAAGCTGTCCGACATGTTCGGGCGTAAGCCGTTTATTTTGATAGGTATATTATTTTTTATGTTAGGGGCTTTCCTGACGGGTACATCAACAGACGTGTATCAATTCATTATTTATCGCGGTATTCAAGGTATAGGTGCCGGTATTATTCAATCAACCGCATTTATGTCGGTCGGGGACTTATTTCCACCGCGCGAACGTGGCAAATGGATGGGTCTGATGACCGCGGTATTCGGTTTTTCCAGTGTACTTGGCCCTACGCTTGGCGGATATCTGGTCGATAACATCGAATGGCGTTGGTTATTCTGGATCTTCCTGCCGCTGGGTGTAGTAGCCTTTATCATGATTTGGACGTTGTTTCCGAAGGTTGAACGCAAGCCTGGCCAGTCCATTGACTATTTGGGTTCCTTATTCCTTACAACGTCCATCGTTCCTTTACTGCTGGCCTTTTCTTGGGCTGGTACGGAATATGCTTGGGGATCACCGCAGATTATTGGTCTCATCGCAGCTTCAGTCGTATCGGCTTTTATCTTTATCTTGGTAGAGATGAAGGCGAAGGAGCCGGTATTGCCACTTAGTTTGTTCAAAAATAGTGTCGTTACGGTTTCTAATCTGATTGGATTTTTTATGAACTTTGGTCTGATGGGTGCCATGATTTATATTTCCTTCTATGTTCAAGGTGTGCTTGGCATCTCACCAACCTATGCCGGTTATGTAACCATCCCGATGTCGATTTTCATGATGGGTACGAGTGCTATAGCAGGTCAACTCATCGCTAAAAGCGGTAAGTACAAACGGTACGCACTTCTTGGAGTTCCCATTATGATGGTCGGTATGGGCATTATGGTGTTCATGGACAACATTTGGCTTACGGTAGTTAGTACCATTATTTTTGGTATCGGTCTTGGTTTGGGTATGCCGGTATTCTCGCTGGCTACGCAGAATGCGGTACCCCACAATGAACTCGGTGTAGCAACGGCATCATCCCAGTTGTTCCGTAATCTCGGCGGCACAATCGGGATCGCGGTTATGGGAACGGTTATGTCGAATAATCTGACGAAGAATTTGAAGGAAGCACTTCAGTCGACGAATGCACCGGATTTTAGCACGGTGGATCCACAGCTGGCACAGCAGATGTTGTCCTTCGCTAATCCGCAGACACTGATGAATAAACCGCTGATCGAACAAACGCAGGCAAGTCTTCCTGCCGATGTACAGTCTTTGTTCGCGCAAATGATCGACAGTATCCGCGATGCACTTGGAAATACATTGTCCATGGTGTTCCTCACAGGTACGTTAGTCCTCGTAGTCGCGCTGCTGCTTGTGTTCTTCTTAAAGGAGATTCCGCTGCGAACGACGAATCAGGCATCCGCTCCCAAATCCGACGACTCGGAAGGGAAGAGTGCCGGCGCAGGTACTAGAGCTAAAGAGGTATCGGTGGCAACAACAGACTAAGATTGGTATTTGTCAAAATGTTTGGAAATCGAAGAGAAAGAAGACCCTTTCTGCTTATGCAGGAAGGGTTTTTTCGTTTATCATGGTAACGATTTGATGTTGACATTTATTAGGAATGTTTTATACTGTATTTAATTCATATTATTTCAGTAGGATTATCGGGATTAATATCGGGGGAGGCATCCAATCATGAATTTGCTGGAGAAAGAGGATTTGATTCGAGTGCAAGCAGAAGAGCTTGAGCATGCATCGGCTGAGGAAGTCATCGCATATGCGATCAAGACATTTCCCAATATAACGTTTGCTTGCAGCTTTGGAGCAGAAGATGTGGTATTGGTGGACATGATTCAAAAGATTAGCCCGTCGACGGATATTTTTTATCTGGATACCGATTTTCACTTCAAGGAAACGTACGAAACGCGGGATCGTATGGCCGAACGTTATGGCCTGGAATTCGTGCGGGTCTCTCCGCTCATTACGCCTGAAGAGCAAGCGGCACAGTATGGTGAAGCATTATGGAGCGTCAGCCCGAATGAGTGCTGCAACATCCGAAAGGTAGAGCCATTGACCCGGATTCTGTCTCAGTATGAGGCTTGGATTACAGGGATACGAAGAGATCAAGCCCCTACCCGGGCGAATTCGAAGAAGATTGAATATGATACCAAGTTCGGTTTGGTGAAGTTCAATCCGATCGCGGCATGGACTAGCGAGGATGTGTGGAACTATATCCGAACTAATGAGATCATCTACAACCCGCTGCATGATCAGAATTATCCGAGCATTGGCTGCGAATATTGCACACGACAGGTCATGCCAGGAGAAGACCCACGTGCTGGACGCTGGTCAGGTCATGAGAAGACGGAATGCGGACTTCATAAATAAACGAATCATGATGTACTTAGGATCGTACAGTTACAGCATAAGAAGGAGGAATTATTCATGACAGCCATACTCCCTCATGGCGGTACGCTGGTACAGCGGGTAGCCCAAGGAGCAGAGCGTGAAGATTTATTGAAACAGGTCGACACTCTTCATAAGATCCCCGTAAACGCTTGGAGCATCTCGGATCTGGATTTGATCGGGGTCGGGGCATTTTCGCCACTGCAAGGATTTTTGAACGAGCAGGATCACAAGTCTGTGGTTTCCTCTATGCGTTTAGCGGACGGTACGGTCTGGAGCATACCGGTTACCCTGGCTGTTGATGAGGATACAGCGGCTAAACTTGCCGTCGGCGAGAAGGCGGCCCTTGTAGGCGAAGAAGATGGGGTCGTCTACGGCGTTATCGATGTAGAGAGCGTCTATCAGGTGGATCAGCAAGCTGAGGCTGTTCAAGTATTTAAGACGGATGATCCGGAGCATCCCGGCGTGAAGAAACTTTTCGAACGTCCTTCAATCTATGTAGGCGGGCCGATCCAAGTGCTGAATCGTCCGCAGCCGGAACGGTTTGGCGAGTTTTATTTTGATCCGGCAGAGACCCGGGAACAGTTCAAAGCGAAGGGCTGGAATACAGTTGTAGGCTTTCAGACACGTAATCCGGTTCACCGTGCACATGAATACATTCAGAAGAGTGCCATGGAAATCGTAGACGCACTATTCCTCAATCCGCTTGTAGGAGAGACCAAATCGGATGACGTTCCTGCCAATGTGCGAATGAAGAGCTATCTGACCTTGCTGGAGAACTACTATCCAGCGGATCGCACCTTCCTGGGCGTATTTCCGGCTGCCATGCGTTATGCGGGGCCTAGAGAAGCTATATTCCATGCAATGGTCCGTAAAAACTATGGCTGTACCCATTTTATCGTTGGCCGGGATCACGCAGGAGTCGGTGACTATTACGGCACGTATGAGGCTCAGGAAATTTTCAAGAATTTCACTGCAGAAGAGTTGGGTATTACCCCGCTGTTCTTTGAGCACAGCTTCTTCTGCACCACTTGCGGAAACATGGCTTCAAGCAAAACATGCCCTCATCCTAAGGAGGCTCATCTGACCTTGTCGGGAACGAAGGTTCGTGGCTTGCTTCGCGAAGGACAGTGCCCGCCACCGGAATTTACGCGCCCCGAAGTCGCGCAAGTGTTAATCGAAGGCATGAAAGAGCAGATTACGGTCTAACCAAGGCATAAATAGCCACCTTGTCCCATATGATGGAGTAGAACAACTCATGGGACGAGGTGGTTTTGTTATGTCCAGGCGGAGATCGGACAAGGTTACGGTATGGATATCGCTAAAGAGAGTCAAGCAAACCCTGATTGGAGCTGCGCTGCTGGCACTGCTCATTGTCGTTGTAACATACGAAATCCCCTCTGCCAAAACGTCGAATACCTGGAGTTTGCCGCTTGCCGGCAAAGTCATTGCCCTTGATGCAGGACATGGCGGGCCAGATGGGGGGGCGGTAAGCCGACAAGGCGTCATCGAGAAGGATGTAAACCTGGCCATCACCTTGTATTTGCGTGATTATTTACAGCAGGCAGGCGCACTCGTCATTATGACAAGAGAAGGAGACTATGACCTGGCTGCAGAAAGCACAAAGGGGTATTCCAAGCGTAAAACGGAAGACCTCAAGCAACGCGTTCGGATGATCGAGGAGAGTAAGGCGGATCTGTTTATCAGCATGCATCTGAACAGCATTCCGTCCAATCGGTGGAGAGGGGCGCAGACCTTTTTCCCTCCAAATAACGGGGAAAGTCAAAAACTCGCTGAATTGATTCAGGCAGAAATACGGCATAACCTGGAGAATACGCAGCGTTTGGCCAAAACGGATGATAAGATATTTTTGCTTCAAGCTCTGCGCATGCCTTCTGCCTTGGTAGAGGTCGGTTTCTTGTCCCATCCGGAGGAATCCGAATTGCTGCGTGATGAGAAATACCAGAGAAAGGTCGCAGCCTCTGTGTATAATGGCATTTTGCGATATACGTCCGGAGAGTCCGCCAGCGAGTCGTCACAAGCTGCAGAGTAATGGTATAATGGACAGGAATATCGAAACATTGTCTATTCCATTACATAGAGCAGAGGTGCTTATATGCTGACTAGAGAAACGGTACAGGAGATACTCCAGCCTTTACGCGATCCCGAAACCGGAAAGAGCTTAATGGAGCTCCAGCGTATTCGAGATATTGTTGTGAAGGAACGCACGGTCCGATTATCCGTGACTTACAGCAGTGAAGATGTACGCGCTTCCTTGGAGGCGCAGATCAGAGAAATTCTTGAAGCTATGGGGGCAGAAGATATACATATCCGCATGCGCCCTCTGGACAATGCCGTTAGCGGAGCAGCCCGTGAGGAAGATAACGATCGCGAGAAGCTGACAAAAGGACATGCCGCCGGCATGGAGCAGAATATGCTCCTTAGCGAGCAATCCGGCGTTCATTTCATTGCGATTGCAAGCGGCAAAGGCGGCGTGGGTAAATCCACCGTTACGGTGAATTTAGCTGCAGCTTTGGCTCGGCAAGGCAAGAAGGTAGGCTTGATTGATGCCGATATTTATGGCTTCAGCGTACCGGATATGATGGGCATTGAAGAGGGGCCGTCCGTAACCGAGGAGGGTGTCATCCATCCGGTTGAGCGTTTTGGTGTCAAGGTGATGTCCATGGGCTTCTTCATCCGCGAGAATAGTCCGGTGATTTGGCGCGGACCGATGCTTGGCAAAATGCTGCGTCAATTTTTCACGGATGTCGCTTGGGGGGATTTGGACTACATGCTGCTGGACCTGCCGCCAGGGACAGGGGACGTGGCGCTGGACGTGCATCAGATGATTCCGCAGAGCAAAGAGATCATCGTAACCACCCCGCATGCTACGGCGGCGTTTGTAGCTGCCAGAGCGGGTGCCATGGCCCTGCAGACCGATCATGAAATCTTAGGCGTCGTCGAGAACATGTCTTATTATGTCTGCTCCCATGGCGGGGAGAAGGATTATGTATTTGGTCGTGGAGGCGGAGGGAAGCTTGCAGAAACGCTTCATACCGAGCTGCTCGCGCAGCTTCCGTTGGGAGCGCCGGATAACCACCCTTCAGAGCCGGACTTCTCCCCGTCGGTGTATAAGGCAGGTACCGAGAGCGCAGGGATCTACGATGAAATCGCCGCAAGGATTGCAGGCAAGCTTGAGGAATCCATCTAGATGGTCAATAAGCATATAATGAAACAGGCTCCCTAGTTAGGGAGCCTGTTAATGTTTATGGGAGAGATGGGGAAGTGCTGCTTAACTGCCGCCGCCTTCACCGCCTCCTTCTTCTCCTTCACCGCCGCCTTCACCGCCACCTTCACCACCGCCGCCGCCTTGCTCTTCTTGTCCTTGTCCTTCTTTTTTCTTCTCCACTTTAGGCTGAAGTTCGTCTTTTACAACCGTTTTAAGCAGTTCCAGCACCTCCATGCGGAACAGCGGGTTCTGCATAGCTTCCTGCATCACGGTCATGGACTGTTTGCGATAATCCGGGGTATTGGTCAGTTCAAGAAACGATTTCATCACGTCCGGAGATTTTAACATATCTTGAATCGCTTTTTGATAGGTTGGGTCTTTGATGAGCTGCATATGCAGCTGCTTGCTCTCGGAATTGATGGCTTTGGCAAAATCACCCGCGAATTGCGGATCGGTCATAATCTTCTCAATTTCCTTCTTATATTCCTCCGATACCAGTGTATCCTTAACGGCCATGCGAATTTGATCCCCGGACTGGGCGGACATCATCCGCATCCCCATGGATCCGCCGCTTCCGGAGGAACCGCCAGATCCACCGCCCAGCGCTTCCTCTACCGCTTTTTTACCTTCGTCGGTTTTCAGAATGTCGACCACCATGGACTTGATTTCTTTATATCCGAGCTGCGGGGACGAGCTTTGTTCTGCACCACAAGCGGTAAGCACCACGGCAGCAACGAAGACGATAATACATAAACGAAATAACGGCCACTTCATTACCGTTGTCCTCCTTTTTAAGATCATTGAATTTATAAGCGAAGCCGAACAAATTCGATAATCGCAAGAAAAACATCCGCAGCATTATAGGTAGGTCCTCTGGTGAAGTACGCTCGATCGATGTTTTTCTTACGGTTCTTCGCATAGTATGTGATGGATTTGCAGAAATATGTCGGATTCAGAATGGTTTTTTATTGTGAACGTTGGTAAAATAATGATCTGTGGGGGTGGAAGTTAGTTGAGCTTACGAAAGTGGTCTAAATTGTTTTTGAAAACGCTGCTCGTCGGGGCAGTGGCGGCATTAATTGTAGGTTTGATCCTGCAGTTGTTTAATGGCGCGATCGAATTTACGGGAATGGCCGATTTATTGATATACCCGCTGATTTTGTTGGGCTCCGGGGCACTGGTGAGCGTATACTCCCAGATGGGCTTTTTTGCGTACCTGACTTTAAATTATATGGGGATAGGCATATTCCGCCGAAAGACTTGGCAGTACATTCAGATTGTGTTGGCTGTTCTAGCATTGCTGGAGCTAATGTTCTTCCGTACCTTTGTCGGCGGATCCACTAGCCTGCAGCAGGATTTGATTTTAGGTATTTCCATTTTGGTTATTGCTGTTGTTGTTGCTTATCTCAAAGTGAAGAGCACGAATGCTAATGCATGGATTCCGACCCTCTTCTTCATGATGGCGATTTCCATTGTGGAGATTATCGGTGTACTGCAAATTGGAGTCAGCAACGCCACGATCTTTATGGTGGTACCATTGCTAATCTGTAATGCATACCAAATTCTGACGCTTCATAAAGTTACACAAGACGAAAAAAAGAGCTAACACCTTAGCTCTTTTTTTGTTAAACATTATTCAATTACAGGATTCAATTACAGGGTTCCTCTCGAGCGTTTAAAGTCCGCCTGCATCCTCGATGCTCTTCTGCAATGAAGCGTGATCACGAACCTCGGTGCCTTGGGCGCTGCCCTGTTGAAGCAGATCTGTTACCGTAACGAACTCGTAGCCTTTATTACGCAGTTCCTTGATGATGAGAGGGAGAGCTTCATGTGTTTGCTTCACGGAGTCGCTGGCATGCATCAGCACGATGTCTCCCGGATGTGCTTTGGAGACGACGCGGTCCACAATTTTGTCGACGCCGATATTCTTCCAGTCCCTGGAGTCGGTATCCCACTGGATCACCGTGTAGTTAAGGCTCTGGGCTATGCCGAGCACTCTTTTGTCAAAATCCCCGTTAGGCATTCGTATTAATTTGGGTTCTTGTCCGGTCATTGCGGTTAAAATAGTATGTGCCGAAGAAATCTGCTTGCGTATTTCCTCATCGGTGAGCGTGCTGTAATTATCGTGCTTGAAGCCGTGGCTCCCGATTTCATATCCGCTTTCCTTAATGGCATTCACGATATCGGGATGTGTTTTGCTCCATGGCGCAGACAGGAAGAAGGTTGCTTTTTGAACTCCATTGTCTTTTAAGGCCTGTAAAATAGGCTCTGCGCGTTTTTCGCCCCAGCTGATGTCAAACGTTAAAGCGATCTGTTTCTTATCCGTAGACACGCTGTAAATCGCTGACGGGTTGTTCTCGGAGAAGACCGAGATGTTGTCACTCTCCACATAAATAACGCCGATTGCAAAGATCGCCGCGGCAAGGACGAAGAAAAACCGCTTAATCTTTCTGCCGTTGAATACATAAAAAGAATTCATAATACGTGCGCCCCTCTCCCTTCAGTGTGCAATAGCTTGTTTACTTTCAACATATGCTCGTACTTGCGAGTTATACCAATTTAGGAGGTAGCGAATGTTACGTTTTAGCATTTTTCTCAGAGATTTAAGATCGATCCGGAAGGCATTGCTCTTGGCAGCGGTCTTATTTATCGCCGGAATCGTGGCGGGAGCAAGTTCAGAGGGGTTCGAGCAATTCCTTCTAGGTCAGCTTCAAGGATTAGGGGAGATTAGCCAGCAGCTCGGTTCCTCCGATCATCCCGAATGGAATTTCTTTGTCTTTATCTTTCTTAACAACAGCATTAAGAGCGTGCTGGTCATGTTCTCAGGCTTGCTGCTCGGCGTAATACCGTTCTTCTTCCTGGTCATTAATGGCATGGTGATAGGTTTCTTGCTGAAGGTTGTGGGGGAGAGCGGAGAGAGTCTGTTTGATCTGATTGTGAAAGGGCTGCTGCCACATGGGATCATTGAGATACCGGTCATTGTGATTGCCTGCGGGTATGGCCTGGCTTTTGGCGGGCTGGTATTGAGAAGTATTGTGGCAACAGGGGAGCGCAGAAGCGGGATAGGCGCGGAGTGGCGCGGGTTTTGGCGCAAGCTGGGTACTGCATCCTTATGGGTTGTCGTGCTGCTGCTCATTGCGGCAGTGATCGAAAGTACAATTACGTTGTGGCTGATGTCATAATTTTCCCTGAAATTGTGCATACCTAATAAAGCAGCTTAGCAGAGTAAAGAGAGAGCTGCGTGGACAGGACGTTCATCATAATGTGCAGACAGCATTCATTCGGTTTAGAGATCCCGCCAATACGGTTAATCACCAATACATAGGCAAGAGCAGCTTTAATCCGATTGAAGTGACGTTACATGTTCACTTAACTATACAAGGAGGTCCTATCATGCTGGGAATGCTATTCAATGAAAAAGAGTGCAAAGAGCTTGATTATGTACTGCGAAAAGAACTGGATGAGATGCTGCTGGATTTGAGCGACCAACGATTGGACCAAAACATCAGGCAGGCTATTGCTAACCGATATAAAACGGTGTTCCGCATGTATGCCCGGTTTGCACCGCAGAAGGAACTCTCCAAATATGCACGTAACGGGAAGTTTCCGCAAATCAAACATTAATTTTACGAAAAAGTGTTGACTAACCGGCTAAGTATATGGTAAATTAATTTTCGCTTCCTTTTCGAAGGTGATGCCGCCAACCGGCGGCCATCAAACTTCAAAACCAACTTCAAAAAAACTTTTTAAAAAAAGTACTTGCAAAGTTGATAGGAAGTATGATATATTATAAAAGTCGCCGCTGAGATGCGGATGACAAACAAGAAACACAGATTGATCTTTGAAAACTGAACAACGAGTGAGTAAAACGAACCACTTTGGTGGGACGTTGAAATAGAGAATTGAACAAATTCTCGTCAGTTGAGAAATGAGCAAGTCAAACATAGGATGGAACACCTCATCACCTTCGGGTATGAGATTCCTTCCGATCCTTATTGGAGAGTTTGATCCTGGCTCAGGACGAACGCTGGCGGCGTGCCTAATACATGCAAGTCGAGCGGACTTGATGGGGTGCTTGCACTCCTGATGGTTAGCGGCGGACGGGTGAGTAACACGTAGGCAACCTGCCCTCAAGACTGGGATAACTACCGGAAACGGTAGCTAATACCGGATAATTTATTTCACAGCATTGTGGAATAATGAAAGACGGAGTAATCTGTCACTTGGGGATGGGCCTGCGGCGCATTAGCTAGTTGGTGGGGTAATGGCTCACCAAGGCGACGATGCGTAGCCGACCTGAGAGGGTGAACGGCCACACTGGGACTGAGACACGGCCCAGACTCCTACGGGAGGCAGCAGTAGGGAATCTTCCGCAATGGGCGAAAGCCTGACGGAGCAACGCCGCGTGAGTGATGAAGGTTTTCGGATCGTAAAGCTCTGTTGCCAAGGAAGAACGTCTTCTAGAGTAACTGCTAGGAGAGTGACGGTACTTGAGAAGAAAGCCCCGGCTAACTACGTGCCAGCAGCCGCGGTAATACGTAGGGGGCAAGCGTTGTCCGGAATTATTGGGCGTAAAGCGCGCGCAGGCGGTTCTTTAAGTCTGGTGTTTAAACCCGAGGCTCAACTTCGGGTCGCACTGGAAACTGGGGGACTTGAGTGCAGAAGAGGAGAGTGGAATTCCACGTGTAGCGGTGAAATGCGTAGATATGTGGAGGAACACCAGTGGCGAAGGCGACTCTCTGGG
>NZ_CP017659.1:3370000-3577500 GCF_015326965.1 Paenibacillus sp. JZ16 | reverse complement strand
CACGGAGGTAACAGGGGTTCGAATCCCCTACGGGTCACCATTATTCTTAATTGCAACAGGGGATGAGAATCCCGTCGGTTCGTCGGAGGATAACTTCGTAAGCAGAGGCTTCGCAGTCTCGAACGAAGTGAGAGTATCCCCTACGGGTCACCACTATATTTAATCCATATTGTATGGAGGCTTAGCTCAGCTGGGAGAGCATCTGCCTTACAAGCAGAGGGTCGGGGGTTCGATCCCCTCAGCCTCCACCATTTCATGCATGATTCTAACGAGAATCAGCACAATAGAAGTATCTCATCGATTTTGGGGATTAGCCAAGCGGTAAGGCAACGGACTTTGACTCCGTCATGCATAGGTTCGAATCCTATATCCCCAGCCATTGTATGAGCCATTAGCTCAGTTGGTAGAGCACCTGACTTTTAATCAGGGTGTCGAAGGTTCGAGTCCTTCATGGCTCACCATTGTTTCATCTTGTGCGCGTGTGGCGGAATTGGCAGACGCACTAGACTTAGGATCTAGCGTCTTTGACGTGGGGGTTCAAGTCCCTCCACGCGCACCATTTATGCGGACGTGGCTCAGCGGTAGAGCATCGCCTTGCCAAGGCGAGGGTCGCGGGTTCGATTCCCGTCGTCCGCTCCATTTGCGCCCTTAGCTCAGCTGGATAGAGCGTTTGACTACGAATCAAAAGGTCGGGAGTTCGAATCTCTCAGGGCGTGCCATTTTTCAAAAAAATTAATATCGGGATGTAGCTCAGCTTGGTAGAGCACCTGGTTTGGGACCAGGGGGTCGCATGTTCAAATCGTGTCATCCCGATTTGTTTAAGATTTATGCCCCGCAAAAGTAATCGGATTATACTCCGATGTGTAGCATCTCTTTTGTGGGTTGATATGCGGGTGTAGTTCAATGGTAGAACTCCAGCCTTCCAAGCTGGTAGCGTGGGTTCGATTCCCATCACCCGCTCCATACATAAGCAGGACATCACCGTGTGTGATGTTTTTTTACATATTCACACGACTATCCTGCGAAGTGTTAATGTGCTAAAGAATATAGGCAGGTCAAGGTTTATAGGACTAATGTCCATGGTATATGGGTATATCAATATCATGAGTTTTGTCGATTTGGCTAATTTTTTCGCCTGGAAAATGCAGATTTTCATGCGCTTTTATTGTATGATGTTAGGAAGGCGTTACGTCCTATAGACAAACTGCTGAAACGGGTTGAGATGGGAGGAGTAGCATGACTGAACTTACAGTAACCGCAAAGAGCAATTCCAACAATCTGCTGCGGCGAGATGTACGGTTCCTTGGCAATATTCTTGGAGAAGTTCTTGTCCACCAAGGTGGCAATGAGCTTTTAGATATAGTTGAGAAAATTCGTGAAACGAGTAAATCGTTGCGATCCGTATTCCTGCCAGAATTGTTTGCAGATTTCAAAAGGATCATCAGCACCTTGGAGCCCGACATTCGCCATCAGGTGATTCGCGCGTTTGCCATTTATTTTCAATTGGTTAATATCGCAGAGCAGAATCATCGCATTCGCCGCAAACGCGATTACGAGCGTTCCGCCGGGGAGAGTGTTCAACCAGGTTCCATTGAAAGTGCGGTCCAGGATTTGAAAGAGCGCAATATTACGTTTGAAGAAGTTCAAGAAATTCTCGAAAGTCTATCCCTTGAGCTGGTAATGACAGCTCATCCAACAGAAGCGATGCGTCGGGCTATTCTGGATATTCATAAACGGATAGCGGACGATGTTATGCAACTCGACAACCCGACACTGACATTCCGCGAACGAGAGCAGCTTCGGGAGAAACTACTGAATGAAGTGATTACGCTATGGCAAACCGACGAGCTTCGTGACCGTAAGCCGACGGTTCTTGATGAGGTCAGAAACGGTATGTATTATTTTCACGAGACTCTGTTTCACATTCTGCCAGAGGTTTATCAAGAACTGGAGCGCTGCCTAAGTAAATATTATCCGGGTCACCATTGGCACGTTCCAACCTATTTGCGTTTCGGTTCGTGGATCGGTGGCGATCGGGACGGAAATCCTTCAGTGACGGCGGACGTAACATGGAAAACGCTTGAAATGCAGCGGAAGCTAGCAATTCGTGAATACCAACGGATTTTGCGTGAATTCATGAAATACCTCAGCTTCAGCTCATCCATCGTGAGCGTTTCGGATGAATTGCTTCAATCCATTGAAAAAGACCGCGAGCATGTAACACTGAAGAAGATGGAAATTTGGCACAATGAGAAAGAGCCTTATCGTGTAAAACTGGTATATATGCTGGCTAAAATGAGTCATATTCTTGATGAGAACATGACGGGCAGCGAGCGTTATCAGTCCCCTGAGGAATTTATCGAGGACTTGAATATCATTGATCGAAGCTTGCGTTTCCATTTTGCTGACTATGTTGCAGACACGTATATTCAAAAACTGATTCGTCAGGCGGAGTTGTTTGGTTTCCATACAGCAACGTTGGACATCAGACAGCATAGCCAAGAGCATGAAAATGCCATGGCCGAGATTCTTCGTAAAATGAATGTGACTCAGGATTATGCCCAGTTAAGTGAAGATGAGAAGATCGAGCTGCTTAATAACCTGCTTAATGATCCTCGTCCATTGACGACGCCTTATCAAGAGTACAGCGACAGTACCGAAGAATGCCTTGAAGTATACCGTACCGTATTCCGTGCGCAGCAGGAGTTCGGCGTCAAATGTATTTCAAGTTATTTGATCAGTATGTCCGAGGGTGCAAGCGACATTCTGGAAGTGATGGTATTTGCCAAAGAAGTCGGACTTTTCCGTAAGGACAATGACGGTTCTGTAATAGCTACTTTGCAGGCTGCACCATTGTTTGAGACGATTGAAGACCTTCATGCCGCACCTGATATTATGCGTAAGCTCTTCAACCTGCCGATCTATCGGGAAGCGGTTAGCGCGATGAATGAGCTTCAGGAAATCATGCTGGGTTACTCCGACAGCAACAAGGACGGCGGAGCCATTACCGCGAACTGGGAGCTCCAGGTAGCACTTAAAGAGATTACGGCTGCTGCCAATGAGTATGGCATCAAGGTAAAATACTTCCATGGACGCGGCGGATCGCTTGGGCGCGGTGGTATGCCTCTGAATCGCAGCATTTTGGCTCAACCGGCATCAACGATTGCGGGTGGCATCAAAATCACGGAGCAAGGCGAGGTTATTTCTTCACGTTATTCCTTGAAGGGAATTGCCTACCGCAGTTTGGACCAGGCGACTTCAGCACTTATTACGGCTTCTCTTAATGCCCGTTACCCTGAAAAAGAATCGACCGAAAAAGAGTGGGAAGAGATTTCCTCTAGCATATCGGCCGCTTCACAGAAGAAATATCAGGATCTGATCTTCCGTGATCCGGATTTCCTGAGCTTCTTCAAGGAATCCACGCCGCTTCCTGAAGTGGGAGAGCTGAATATCGGTTCCCGACCATCCAAGCGTAAGAACAGTGACCGTTTTGAGGACCTCAGAGCCATCCCTTGGGTGTTTGCGTGGACCCAGAGTCGTTACCTGCTTCCTGCATGGTACGCGGCTGGTACGGGCTTACAGAGCTTCTACCAGGGCAAGGAAGAGAATATGAAGGTGCTTCAGAAGATGTACAAGAGCTATCCGTTCTTTACGTCACTGATCGATACCCTTCAGATGGCTCTTGCCAAGGCTGATCTGATCATCGCCAAGGAGTATTCTTTGATGACGAAAGATGATCAAGTCCGCGAGCGTATCTTCGGTCTGATTCAGGATGAGTTCAACTTGACGAAAGAGCTTGTTCTTAAGATTACGGGACAACAGGATATTCTGGATAACCAGCCGGTCTTGCAGGAATCGATTCGACTCCGTAACCCTTACGTGGATCCGCTTAGCTATTTGCAGGTTCAATTGCTTAACGAGCTGCGCGAGCTGAGAGAGCAGGAGCAGGATGATCCGGATCTGCTTCGGGAAGTACTGCTGACCATCAACGGCATTGCGGCGGGGCTTCGTAATACAGGTTGATCCGTACAGGATGCCAACGCTGTTTGAAAGGGATAGTTTAAGGCGAGGTTCCCTAAAGGAACCTCGTTTTTTCATCTATAGCAGTCTACTCTGATGAATAAAGTATCGGCTGCAGCATGGCTGTCATTGATAGAGAATAGGGATTCTTTTTGAATTATTGTTGATTTTTAGAAACAGTTGAATTACGATTTGAATGATGCTTTTTAGACGTTACCCATCAGACCATTCTGGGGGAATTGTGGTGGACAATTTGGATGTAAGACTGGCGAAGCTGGCCCGAAAAGGGGACCAGAGAGCTTTTGCCGAAATCGTAGAGCTTTATAAAGACAAGATTTTTCATTTGGCTTACCGGATGCTGAGTAACCGCCATGAGGCTGAGGATGTCGTACAAGAGACTTTTTTGCGTGTATATAAAAACCTTGATCGATACGACGAGAATCAGAAGTTCTCAACTTGGATATACCGAATCGGTACAAATCTTAGCATTGATCGGCTGCGCAAGCGCAAGCCGTCTTTCTCGCTGGACGCCGAACTGAATGAAAGCGAAGGTATGGACGGCTACTCCTTGATCCCGAGCGATAATCGTACACCGGAGAGTGAAATGCTGCTATCCGAGACACAGCGTATTATTCATACGGCGATTGACGGACTTCCTGCCAAGTATAAGACAATCATGATTCTAAGGTACATTCAGGATTTATCTCTGCAGGAGATCAGCGAGATTTTGGACTTGCCTGTAACAACGATCAAAACGCGTGTACATCGTGGACGCGAATTTTTACGCAAAAAATTAGAGTACAAATTGTGAGGGGAAAACGCCTATCGCCGTTCTTTGTGGAAGAGAGATCGCGTTTAAGGGCGCTTTTTTCTTGCGGAGCCAGAAAGTTAGTCCCTGCAAATTTTTTTCTGACTTTCTTTTAAAAAAATTGAAACATCCCTGATTCCGGCACGTATGAACAATAAGCAAGTCTTATGCCCCTATGGGGAAGGGACCCAGCAAAGAGATTGAATGAAAGGATTGGCTCACAAATGGATTGCAAATTAGCCGTCTCTTTGATGCATGATTATCTGGATAATGACTTGTCCGACCCACAGCAGCTGGAATTGCAGAAGCATTTGCGGGATTGTGCTGACTGTCGGAATTACTTCGAGAAGCTGGAGCATACCGATATGCTTCTTTATTCCTTAACTCATCATGCGACCAAGCCATCCGATGATTTAACGGAACGTATAATGGGCATGCTGCCGCAGCCCAAGAGACAAAAAGCTTGGGTCAAATGGGTTAGGAATCATCCTGCGCTCACGGCTGCAGCTTTGTTTTTGGTTGTCATGCTCTTCAGCACAATCAGTTTTTGGAGTCAGGATACCCAGCTGGTTGTAAAGAGTGACGAATTCGAAAAGCTGGTGATTGAAGGAGATACCGTCATTATTCCTCCGGATCAAATCATCACGGGAGATATTACAGTCGAGAATGGAAAGACGAAGGTCTACGGTCAAGTGAATGGCAACGTGACCGTCATTGACGGAGAATTATTTCAGGCTTCCACCTCACATATAGCAGGTCAAGTGAAGGACATAGATCGGGCGATGGACTGGATCTGGTACAAGATCTCCACTCTGTTTACAGATGCCGCTTACCGCTAGGTGAAACCTGATGCCTACTGAATAAAAGCGCCTCTTTTCTGTGAAAAGACGGCGCTTCTTTTGTTGACTTTATGATCTTTTTCATGGAAAGCAGTGGGCGTCCGCTTGCATCGGAAAGATTAACGTTATAACCTAGAGAGTGTAGAGTACATACTACATATATAAGTCTCATGCGTTATTAAAAAGGAAGTTCAAAAAGTCCCCGTGTGATCCGAAGGAAAATGGAGAGCTGGTTCGGTGAAATCGAATCTTTCGCGTTCATTTTCGAGGAACCGGATTTTTTGGGCCCGCACTTAAAGGAAATGACGGGGGTTGCTGTATGGAGTATTTCACAGATATGACCTGGGGTGAAACCATTAAAGATATCATCGATATCCTTATCGTTACTTATATAATATACCAGATGATACTGCTCGTCCGCGGCACGCGGGCGGTCCAGCTGCTCAAAGGGATTTTGGTGCTGGTGGTCATCTGGGCTCTCAGCACCTGGTTTGATCTGTATACGCTGAAGTGGCTGATGAATCAGATCTTTACATTTGGGGTGTTGGCGATCTTTATTATCTTCCAACCGGAGCTCAGACGTGGTCTGGAGCAGCTCGGACGAGGCAAGCTGTTTGGGCGGACGGCGGATATTGACGAGGAAACCAATAAGTTAATCAGCGAAACCATTAAGGCGGTTAATTATTTGTCTCGGCGCAAAATAGGGGCTTTGATCGTCTTTGAGCGGACGACGGGCCTGAATGAATATGTAGAATCAGGAATTCCGATGAGATCGGTGATCAGCTCGGAATTGTTTATTAACATTTTTATACCGAACACGCCGCTCCATGACGGAGCTGTCATTATTCAGAACGGTCAAATTGCGGCGGCTGGCTGCTATTTACCGCTATCAGAGAATCCTTTTATCAGTAAGGAACTGGGAACAAGACACCGTGCCGCTATCGGAATCAGCGAGGTGGGGGATGCGATTTCGGTTGTCGTATCCGAGGAGACTGGGCAAGTATCGCTGGCCTTGAATGGACAGGTGGTTCGAGATATTAAGGAAGAGTCCCTCATCTCCAAATTGTATGAGGAGCTCAGGCCTGCCGCGTCCATTAAGGAGAAACGCACGTTCTTCTGGAAACGGAAGGGGGACGGCAGCAATGGATAAATGGATCAAGAACAACACGGCAAGCAAGCTCATTGCACTCGCTGTCAGTATTTTATTGTGGGCGATGGTTCATATGGACAGCGGAACGCCTGCACCGCCAACGACTTTTTATGATACCAAAGTCATTGAAGGCGTTGAGATACAGACTTATGGATTTGATGACAGCGAATATGCGTTAACAGGGATTGATAAAGACCGTGTAAATCTCGAAGTTCGGGGAAAGAAATCCAATATTTCGCTTTTGACCGACGATTATAAGGTGAAGCTTGATTTGAGCAACGTCAAAGAACCGGGTACGCACACACTTCCGCTAACGCCCTCCATCCCGAGTGGCGTGGAGATGGTATCGATGGAGCCTTCGGTTGTTACGGTGACGGTAGAGGCGAGAGTGTCGAAATCCGTGACGGTAAGTATTGGAACCAAAGGCGAGCCTGCTAAAGATTATCGGGCCGGAACACCCGTGCTGATTGACCCAAGGCAAGTTACGGTTACCCTGCCTGAATCGTCAATGGCGAATCTGGGGCAGGTCAAAGGTAATGTGGAGCTTGATGGTGCCAAAGAGAAGATTACGGAGAAACGAGTCAAGCTTACAGCATATGATAAAGAAGGCAACGCAATGGAAGATGCGGTCATTGAGCCTGCTACAGTAGCAGCTGAAGTGCCGATTGAGCCTGCTTTTGTCACCCTGCCGCTGGAGCTTCAATATACCGGACGGCTGCCGGAAGGGTTTGTCCTATCCAAGGTGGAACAGAAGGTAAAAGAAGTGAAGCTGTTTGGCAGTAAAGAGGCGCTGGCAGGAGCTGAGACCTATATCGAAGCTACGATCAATCTGGGAGAAGTTAGAAATTCGGGAACAACAGTGCTTACGGCCGACTTGACGCCGCCTGAAGGTTTTGAGAAAATCGAGCCGAGCTCTGTAACGGTGGATGTTACGGCGGTATCGCATGGTGAACGGGTGATTACGGGGATTCCGATAACGTTAAAAGGGGTTGCCTCCGGCTTGGATGCTGTCATTACGGATCCAAAGACGAAGACCATATCTTTAACGCTCACCGGAGCGCCGGACTTGCTCAATAGCCTGGAGCCGACGGATATCGGGGCTGAAGCGAATGCAACCGGTTTGAAAGCCGGCGTTCACGAAATTCCGCTGCAGATCACGCTTCCTAACTTTATTAACCGTACGGATTCGGAACGTCCTGTTGTTAAGGTAGAACTCAAGGATAACTCCAAGCCCGTGACAACGGAGCCGGACACCTCGAAGAATGAGGGAACGGAAGACAAGCCGCCTGTTCCACCAGGAACGGGATCAGGAGCGGGAACAGGAACAGGCAATGATCAGGAGGAGGATCCGGAGACGCCTCCTACTCATGAAGACACGGATAACTCCGGATCAGGAGAAACCCCATCACATCCGCCGGGAGACGGATCGAATGATGGGACAACGGGATCAGAAACGTCCAATGATGGATAATAACGAAGAGTAGATAAAGGAGTATATAAAACATGGGGAAATATTTTGGTACAGATGGAGTAAGAGGAGTTGCCAATCAAGAGCTGACAGCGGAAATGGCTTACAGCATCGGTCGCTGCGGCGGCTATGTGCTCACTGGCGATAAAGAGAAGCCAACCGTCATCATCGGCATGGATACTCGCGTATCGGGGGCTATGCTGGAGTCGGCTTTGGTTGCAGGCCTGCTGTCAATCGGTGCACATGTCATTCGTCTGGGTGTCGTAAGTACACCAGCGGTGGCGTATATCACAAGACTTTTGAAGGCTGATGCGGGTGTTATGATCTCGGCTTCACATAACCCGGTACAAGATAACGGCATCAAGTTCTTCGGTGGAGACGGCTTCAAGCTGTCGGATGAGACAGAGCTTAAGATTGAAGAGCTGATGGATGCGGAAACGGATAATCTGCCGCGGCCAATCGGGGCTGATTTAGGTGAATTGCTGGTTGATAACGAATCGAAATATAAATACCTGGAATATTTGAAAACGACGGTCAATAACCGGTTTGACGGTCTGAAAATCGTACTGGACTGTGCTAATGGCGCAGCTTATGAGCTGGCTCCAAAGCTTTTCCGTGAATTGGGCGCGGATGTGATCACCATCGGTGCTGAGCCGAATGGCTTGAATATCAACGATCACTGCGGATCGACTCACCCGGAGAAACTCGTCGAGGCTGTGCTCCAGCATGGCGCTGACCTCGGTCTGGCTTTTGACGGAGATGCGGATCGCTTGATTGCCATTGACGCAAAAGGCGAGGAAGTAGACGGCGATTTCATTCTGTGCATTTGCGGTGATGCCATGAACCGTGCCGGCAAGCTGAAGGCAGGCACCATCGTTTCGACCGTTATGAGTAACATCGGTTTCTATAAGGCATGTGACAGCTTGAAGCTGAAAACTGCTAAAACGGCAGTCGGTGACCGCTACGTGATGGAAGAAATGCGCCGTGGCGGATATAACCTGGGTGGAGAGCAGTCAGGACACGTGATTTTCCTGGATCACAATACTACAGGGGATGGCATTCTGACGGGAATTCAATTGGTGGATACGTTGGTAGCCTCCGGCAAGCCTCTGCATGAGCTGAAGAGCAGCATGCGCAAGTACCCGCAAGTGCTGGTTAATGTTCGTGTTGGCGATAAGAGCAAGTACCAAGGCAATACCGTTATTGAGTCTGCGATTGCTGAAGTCGAAGGCATTCTGGGGGATAATGGACGTGTCCTGGTTCGCCCATCGGGAACGGAATCCCTCATTCGCGTCATGGCCGAAGGCCCGGACAAAGAAGAGCTCGACCGTTATGTAACGCAGATTGCAGACGTGGTGAAGCGGGAATTGGCGTAAGACTAAGGGTGTATTTTTCAAGGAAAGCAGACTAATTTTTGTCAGGGCCAGTGAACTATGCGGATCCGGTTCACTGGCCTGCTGCTTTTCAATGAAGCCAGTCAATGAAAGCGCAACACCTCCTGTCCTGTCAGCAAAGAGTGTGAATTACGGCATCGCTTGAGAGGGTAGGCCATTCGATGTCATTCATGGGGTTAATTATACGCAGGGCTTGGAGCACCTAGGAAACAGCCGAGTTGCCAAAGTGATATAGCATGAATATAATAAAGGATGTCATTCAAGAATAGAAAGCGAGGATTGTGAGGTTACTTCAAGCTTCATAAGCGCCAGAGCTTGTACCTGCGCGGGGATTGGTTATTGCTACGATAGGGATAACCAAACGGCAGAACGCAAGTTGACGAGGTAGAGGTGTTCGGATTATTCGGCGGGGACCTCTCGGTTATGCACCAACCGTAAGCGAATCACGGAAAAGGAATGGGCGACCGTTCTTACAACGGATCCGCAGGTGCTTCTTCTTAACTAATACAAAACATGAATGTGCGATTTAGAACAGGGCAGCGCGGTGGAAGAAGAGTGCATTCATGTCTGTTCAGCTTAGCAGCCTATATCATGCTGGATTTTTGAACGTTGATAATTGAATAAATCATTCTTCTTTCCTGATACCGCACAGATGCTGCCGTGTTCTATTTCCGCCTACTATTATAGGGAAATCGAACGGAGGAATCATACTATGTGTGGTATTGTCGGATATATTGGAAATCAGAAAACGCAAGCGGTGTTGATCGAGGGATTGAGAAAGCTGGAGTATCGCGGATACGATTCAGCAGGGATTGCCGTGTTTACGAATGAAGGTCTGCGTGTGGCCAAGGCACAAGGGCGTCTTGCCAATTTGGAGGAGAGACTCGAATCTGCTCCACTCGTGGGAACCGCAGGTATCGGTCACACTCGTTGGGCAACACATGGCCGGCCATCGGACGTGAATTCG
Source organism: Paenibacillus sp. JZ16 (assembly GCF_015326965.1). Taxonomy (NCBI): domain Bacteria; kingdom Bacillati; phylum Bacillota; class Bacilli; order Caryophanales; family Paenibacillaceae; genus Paenibacillus; species Paenibacillus sp. JZ16. The sequence goes on along the minus strand of NZ_CP017659.1, from coordinate 3,566,854 downwards.
CATCCGCATACAGACGAAAGCCAGAAGTTCTCTGTGGTTCATAACGGGATCGTTGAGAACTATCTGGAGCTGAAGGAAGGGCTGATCAGCCAAGGACACCACTTTGTTTCGGAGACCGATACCGAAGTTATCTCCCATCTCATTGCCCGTGAATATGACGGGGATATCGTAAAGGCCGTGCAGAAGGCGATCTCTTACATGAGAGGCGCATTTGCCCTTGGCGTTTTGACCGAGTATGAGCCGGATCGATTAGTGGCTGTGCGTCAAGCAAGCCCGCTTATTATTGGTCTTGGAGAAGGGGAGAACTTCATCGGTTCTGATATTCCGGCTATTTTGAAATATACGCGGAACGTATATATTCTCAACGATGGAGAGATGGCTCTGCTGACCGCAGATGCTGTCGAATTAATGACCATTGAGGGGAACTTTATTTCTCGGGAAATGATTCGTGTCGATTGGGATGCCGTTACAGCGGAAAAAGGCGGATTCGATCACTTCATGCTGAAGGAGATCCACGAGCAGCCAAAAGCATACCGGGATACCATGCTGGGCCGTGTAGATGAGAGCGGACGTAAAGTCGTTCTGCCTGAGCTGAAGCTGACACAGGAACAGATTAAGAACATTCGCAATGTTCAGATCGTCGCCTGTGGTACGGCTTACCATGCAGGACTTGTGGGACGCAGCGTGATTGAAGAGATGGTACGCATTCCGGTTGAGAATGACGTGGCGTCCGAGTATCGTTACCGTTCGCCAATCGTTACGCCAGAGACCCTTGTTATCGTTGTAAGCCAATCCGGTGAAACGGCAGATACCTTGGCTGCGCTTCGTGAAGCGCAGAGCCATGGCGCTCATGTCCTGGCCATCACGAACGTAGTAGGCAGTTCGATTGCCCGTGAAGCCAACGATGTGCTCGGCACCCTGGCTGGACCGGAGATCGCCGTAGCTTCCACGAAAGCCTATACTTCTCAGTTAATTGCGTTCTATCTGTTGGGTCTGTACCTGGCTCAAGTACGCGGTACGATGACCGAAGACGCTGTGGCTGAAGTCATTGCAGCGATGGAAGCACTGCCTGAACAGGTAGAGTCCATGCTGACCAACGCAGAATCAATCAAGGGATATGCCGAGCAAATTGCGGAGCATGAGAACCTGTTCTTCATCGGTCGTGGTCAAGACTACGCCGTAGCACAAGAAGGGTCCCTGAAGCTGAAGGAGATCTCTTACATTCATTCCGAGGCTTATGCTGCCGGCGAACTGAAGCATGGTACGCTGGCCTTGATTGAAGAGGGCATTCCGGTTATTGCCTTGGCAACCCAGGAAGCGGTTATGGAGAAAACGGTGAGTAATATCAAAGAAGTGAAGGCCCGCGGTGCAGAAGTGATGGCGATTACGCATGAAGAGCATGTGGCCGGCCTGCTGAAATCCGTGGATCAAGCCTTCGCCATTCCGAAGACCTTGCCGATCTTGACGGCTGCCTTGTCTGTCGTACCGTTGCAGCTGCTTGCCTACTACGCATCGCTTGCCCGTGGCAACGACGTGGATAAGCCGCGGAACCTGGCGAAGAGCGTGACGGTGGAGTAAGGTATGAGCGGACGACACACGACGACCCTTGTAGAATGCAAATAAAGTTATAGCAAATTAAAGTTGTATTGAGCAATGGAAAGTCATATCAGAGTCGAGCAGATGCAGGTTATTTCCTGACATTTGCTCGGCTTTTCTTATAGAGGGGAGTGTACAGAATCCCTAAGTTTGATACCGCCCCGGCATTGTTATTGTCTATCGAGATAAGATATTTGAGGACACTAGTTCCGCTATATTTCCTTGTTCTTAGCATTTCGCAGCAACATGCGGACAAGAGATCCGCTATTACGAGTTATTTGGTGGATTAACCCGTGATTATGGTCCAATAGCAGATCCTGTGTCCGCGTGAACTCCATAATGGGCCGATTCCATCTAAATTACGGATCCTCTGTCCTGGTATCAGAAGATATAAATGTCAAACGGCTACTTTGTTTTAAAATGAAATTAGGATCACCTAGAATTACATCAAAACATTAATAACTAATGGCTTCGCCCTTTATTTTAGAGAGCGAAGCCATTAGTCGTTTTTAGGGATTTAGCGGACGGCTCGCTATAGGCGTCTTATGGAAACCAAAATGGAGAAGGGAAGATACCGGAAAAACATTGCCTTGTAAATCTATGTATTCGTTGAAATTCCTACAAAATGGGCCATCCGATACGAATATAGTGATATCAAGGATGTATAGTAGATTTTGTTCCTTTCTAACTCCAACCTGCAGCTTCGCTGGCGAAACTGCAGGTTGGCCCAGTATACTTAAATAACAATACTGTCTTCCAAAGCCGCGAAAAAGCGGTTTTTTGATTTGATCAAGTTATTTATAAATCAATTGTTCGATTTATAAAGAATTTATTAACTTTTCAAACCCATCAGTAAATCGAACTAGAATGGATAGCAAGGGGAGGATAAAGCATGGAGCAGAAGAACAGCCATGAATATCAAGAACATAAGGGCAATCTGTTAATCGTTGAGGATGATTCCGGAATTGGTAGGGTCGTGAGAGATCATTTGCGCCGTGAGAATTATGCGGTAACGTGGGCAACAACAGGGCTGGAATGCTGGGGGATTTCTGCAATGGAGAATATGATCTCGTCTTGGTAGATCTGATGCTGCCGGAAATGGACGGCTTTACACTGAGCAAAAACATTCGGTTGAAAAGCGAAGTTCCCTTGCTGATCATGAGTGCGAGGAGTGAAGACGAGAGCAAAATCCAAGCATTTGGACTCGGAGCGGATGATTATATCACCAAGCCCTTTAGCCTGACTGAGCTTACTTTAAGGGTGGAGGCCCACCTGAAGAAATTCCGGAAATACCAAGGGAGCGAGGAAGGGAAATCTCTCCTGTTATGCTATCGGGGTGGACTTACCGTTGATCCGGTTTTGAAACAGGCTATGTATGGAAATGAATTGCTGGCACTTACAAGTAAGGAGTGGTCACTGCTGCTGTTGCTTTCCACCCATCCAGGGCGTCATTTTAGTAAAAGCGAGCTATATGAACATGTTTGGCAGCAAAAAGTAGTGGACGGCGGGAATACGGTCACTGTGCATATTAAGAGCCTGCGGGCGAAGCTTAAAGAAAATATTCGAACACCCCGATATATTCAAACGGTGTGGGGCAGCGGTTATCGTTTTATCGGTGAGTTCTTATAATGAAGCTTAGGACATGGTTGCTTATTGCTTTTCTAGTGCTCATGCTGCTCCCTCTCGCAGCCGGAATCATGCTGTACCAGCTTATTGGGAAACTGGATGAGCAACGCTCGTTCGCCGATTATATGTCAGCCTCGAAGGAGATATCTGCAGCAGAGACATATTTGCAAAAACCTGAACTCTATCATTTCAATTCTACCCGGGACGAGCGCGAATTGAACGCATTGACGAGTGATGCTTTAAAGATTGAATTATTTAGCCCAAACGGCGTGCTTATTTACTCATCGATGATTGACAGTCAGTATACGGAATTTGTTCAAACCACTGAGAGTCTGTACGCAAAATTGTACCAGACGCAAATCAATCCGCGAAGTTATGTGATGAAAAAACCCGTGTTCGTAGATGGTGAAATCGCAGGAATATACCGGATCACGCTGGCCAGGAATGAGTGGAAAGAAGGAGTAAGACATCGGAGTCTATGGGTAGCTGGTTTACTGTGCCTGTTTATAACGGCTTTGTTTATCATCGTTCTGTTGCTCACCCGGCGTAAGTTGATCTTACCGATGCGTATGCTGACAAAACAAATGGGAGCTTTTGCCTTAGGGGAACCGGTGCCTGAGTCTGTATACCGAGGCGGTGGTGAGATGGAAGAGCTTATGAATCACTTTGTGGAAATGAGAAAGACAATCGAAGCTTCGCGTGAAAAGCTATCAAAGCAGCAGGAAGAGAAAGCTTTCATGACAGCTGCTCTGTCCCATGATTTAAAAACACCGCTCACTTCCATTCGGGCCTATGCTGAAGAGCTCGGTAATTTAAAGTTAACAAGAGAGGAAAGTCAGGAATACCTTGCACTCATGATCGGACAGGCCGACAGGATGAGGCATATGCTGGATGATTTGAATTTATATGCTTCCTTGGAATCCAAAATAACAAAGGAAATGCACGTTAAGGTGGACAGTGCGGAATTCATGGAAATGCTGCTGGAGGGGTATGAACCTCTCGCATCGGTTAAAAACATACATTTGGAATCAACTCTTACAGTTAGCGGCGAATTGGAATTAAATCCTCAACTGATGATGCGGATGATGGATAACCTGATCTCCAATGCTATCCGGTATACGCCAGAGGGAGGAAAGCTTTACCTTGGCGCAGTATCCACTTGTTTTGAGATTCCGGAGTGGGTATTCCCACCTTTTAAATCTGTTGTGCATCAGCACTTCAATCAAGAAAAAGCGAAAATTCTGTTGTTGATTCAGAACGATGGAGAGCACATCCCCATGGAAATTCAGGCGATGCTGTACGAACCTTTCTATCAAGGGGAAACTTCTAGAAATCAAGCGGGTTCAGGCAGCTTCGGGCTTGGTTTAACCATTGCTAAAATGGCGATTGAACAACACCAAGGAACGATTATGCTTTTATCAGAGGCGCCGTACGGAACGCTCGTCATATGCGGATTGCCTATTTCAGATAAGGAGAGTTGAGATATGATACAGACAAAGAAAAGGGTTAGAAACATATTAAAAAGAAAACAATTGATTTTCCTTCTAGGGACATCTCTACTGTCAGGTGCACTGATGACAGGCTGTCAGACAGGAGAAGCATTGGCTTATACGGGTGAAGAAATGGTGGAAAAAGCCATTGAAGAGAATAACAAGCCCTTCTCTTACTATGCCGAAGCTGAGATGAACCTTATCGAAGGAGATAAGAGAACGGAATCTATGTCGATTAAAGAATGGTATAACGCAGAGAACGGCAATATGCGTAACGAGATCGCTACACAGGGAAACGATCAAAGCGTGTCCGTGAATGATGGTAAACAGATCATTGTCTATGAGAAAGCCAGAAATACAGCTTATATTATGGATGCCGAGGTGGTTGGACCCCTTAAAAGCTCTCCAAAAGAGAAAATGCTGAGCCAGCTTGAGCGCATGCGGAGTACCCATTCCATTGAAACAGTGGCGAAAGAGAAATGGCTTGGGAATGACGTATATCATATCAAGGCGACTCCGCTTGAAGAGGGTAAAAGCACGTTGATTGGTTCTCAGGAGTACTGGGTCAATGCCAAAAACTGGATGGTTGTTAAATCCAAAGTCACAACAGGAGATATCACATCTGAGTTCGCATATAAGCTGTTGGATGAATCTCCGGAATTTACTACTGATACATTTAAACTGGAGCTCCCGGAGAATGTTGAAATGATCTCAATGGAGGACTTCGGTCCGAAATCCGTGACGCTTGAAGAGGCAGAGGCAGCTCTAGGCCACTCGTTCTTGCAGTTCCCTGCCGAAAGTTTCAATCAAATATCTGTGGAAATGTTTGAAGGTAGCGGAGAGTTGGATCGAACCGAAGTGATGATAAATTACCTGGAGGAAGGGAAGACGGCTTTAAGTCTGTCCGTGTTCAAATCTCCCGAGAACGAGGATCAGGAAGAAGAGTTTGGAGAACCGGTGATGGTCAGAGGTCACAAGGGGGACTATTTAAAAGAAATCGAAGTCATCAGCTGGGATGAGGAAGGTCTGAGATACACCCTGATGGCTGCGCAACAGGGTACCCAAAATAAGCTGGATCAACTTCTTGAATGGGCAGAACTACTGACAGACACGAGACCTGAGTAACATGTATGTAATTAACATTGAACTATAGAGTTACGCCGTCCGATAATCAGAAACCCTGTACTTGTTCAAAGGCACAGGGTTTCTCTCATTTGGATTCATTCAAAATTTAAGGAAGGATTATCCTATAACGATTGATATCTATAAGTATAGCAAAGAGGCTGCGCCCCTGAAGATTAAGGGACACAGCCTCTTTGCTATACTTACTCAATCGATTCTACCTGAATGACAGGTACCTGCGTGATCTGACCGGATACGGTGCTGTCACTACTTCCGTTATGTTCTTGTTGAACATCATCTGGATTGATATCCTCTGTAGTGACGGCGTCGCTTGGATTCTCGGTTTCATCTATAACGTCTCCATTGTGTCCATCAACCTGCTCGGTCTCCTGATCAGCAGGGTCCGGAATAATGGAACTCTGGCTTCCCGGGATCTCCAGCTGCTGATACTCGCCATTGAACGTACCGATTAGCGTCGCGCTTCCCGCAGGGAAATCCAGGTCTCCTCTTAAAATGACATGGTATCCATCGCGTTCTGCAACGACTTCGCCATAGCCACCCTCCAGGATATGGACAGAGAAGCGAACCTTCTCATTCGGATACTTCTCGATATTAGCGATATCGATGTCGGTATAATGAACCTGATATCCTGTGAATCCGTATTGGTCTCCCTGACGCTCGAAGATGGCGATCTCGTCGGGGCTTGCTCCTTCCAGATTGGTGACCAGCAAAGACTTATCCGGCTGGGCATGGTAGCCTTCGGCCGTGAACTGGAACAGCAGCGTCAGATTGGCATCTCTGGCTTCATACCCTGAATACAATACCAGTCCGGTCCCTGCGTCGCCCTCCACAAGGATGACCGGATTCTTAGCGGTGCTAAGCGATTCCTCAACTGAAACCTGTTGGATGGCGATGTCGGACGGGTAATCATGGTTTTGGAATAATTGCACCGTTTCATCGGCTTTCAAGACCGCTAAATAGATGATATTTCCCTCATCGACTCCAATGGCATAGGCCAATCCTCCAAAGAGATTCCCGCCTCCGCTTACGTAGCTGAAGCTGCCTTTGAGACCCGCCGCTTGAAACAAACGAATCGGATCGTGGATCGTCCAGGCCAATTCGGCAGCTTGTTGTTTACCGCTCATATCCTGGTATCCCGACAACGCATCATAAAGAGCTATCGCTTCCTCGTAGTTCTGATCTTGCACCATTCCATCAGCAGCTGCAATCCACCGATTGATCTGATTCTGAATATAGTCCATGATTTCCGCGTTCTTCCGCTCGTTTCGTTCCAGGTACTCACTGTACCCCATGGCGTGCGAAGCAAAATCGGAGGGCCGCTCTCGCTGGACATCCCTTTGCAGCATGGTATACACAAGTTCATCGGTCTTGCCGTTCAACCAGGCAGCCGGCAGTGATCGGCTGGCATATTCGGAGCTCATAGACTGCGACCAATTCAACATGTCGGTATACTGTCCGGCTCCTGCCAGACGGGTTAGAATCATTTCGTCATAACGCTGGAACAGACGGAGCAGCTTGTCATTCTTCTGCTTCTCCCCGCCGTAGAATGAATCGGGAATACGGAGCAAATTCCATTTGAAGCTGTTGTCGTCATACTTTTGCTCTTCAACCAGTTCATCGGCCTGACGGTTAAACAAACCAATGAACTGCAGGAATATCCGTTTCACATCGTCGGGGATTCCGTAGAACGCAGCAATTTCATCGTAGTAGGAAGCATAAGCCCCTTGTTGCCCGGCAAGTTTCAGCTCCGCGTCAAGCAATTCGGCATACACGTTCATAAAGCCGGAAAAATCGCCTGCTTCCCCGACCCGGCTCAATCGATGATCAAGCGAGGAAAGGCTCTGCTTCATGGAAGTAACGGGTTCAAGCTCTTGCAGTCTTGAGGCAAGCAGCTCTTCTTTATATAGAAGGGAGCGATTATTTCGCGCTTTTTGATACCATTCTTCTGCCTGAACGAGCTTCTTCTGAGCATACAATAGCTCTGCTTGCGCCATCGATTCGATTTTCTGATAGATATGAATTCCCTTATATCCGATCAGCAGCAGAAGGACTATACATAAAAAAAGATACAAATTACGCAGGGTTAGCGTGTTTTTCATCGTCATAACGGTATAGCCCCTCTAATCCCATTTTTGAAAATCAGGGTCCGAGCGGTAGTGTTCATTATAAATGGCCGACACCCGGTCCCGCAGGCCGTTCCACGACAAGCCGGGATTGCGGCGTACGATCTGATACAAGCGGAGGAAGCGATATCTCGGCAATCCATCCGCATAGCGGCTAATGAAATCAGGGAAGGTATCGATGTATTTTTTCTTCCGTACCGCTGCCCCGGCGGCGTCGATCATAATCTGCCTGCCTTGCTCCATCCGCAAAATGTTGGATTCATGGTCGAGCAGGTATTGGATGGCTTTGCTGTTAATCAACTCGCGTTTAATTTTGGCGATTTCACCGATATAGGCGGCTAAGTCCGGATCAAACTCATCCAGCAGCAGCGGCTCAAGCTCAAGCTCCATATCCTTGCGCAGGCTGAAGCTTTGAAGGAGAACGATCTGCTGCAGACGGATGCGGTCATTTCGGACCAAAAAGGCAATTTCCCTGACGATTTCATACCCTAGCTGGGCATCTTCCTTGATGGCGGCAGAAGCCGTCGCTTTGTTCAGGTCAAGGCCTTCAAGAATCTGTTTTCGCTGACTTCTTATAAGCTTGTCCAGAGCGTGCAGGGTCTCGGAATGCAGCACTCGCCGCTGGATCAGCCATAACCATACAAGCAGGACCACCATACAAGCAAAGGAGATCGCGATCTGCAAGAAGGTCTGACTAAGAAGCACGGCAGAGAGCCCTATTATATAGAAGAGAAGTCGGTCACTCTGCATGGAACGCTTGGCCATTTTCTCTGCAAGTTCCATAACGGGAACAAGGGCGTTGCGTTTACAGTGAGCGCAGCTGTCTTCCCAAAGAATCGTGAAATGGTGGCAATGTTTGCAAACCCTTAACTTTTGGTAGACATATCTCGTTTTACTATAGGGGCGAAGTTGTACGGGTTTTTTCTTATCCATGCTGTTCCCTCTGTGAGTTGGCAACTTCAAGCAGAGTCTGATGCAGCTGCTCCGGTGTCGGGGCGTTCTTCTTACGCTTGAAGTAGGCCGTGATCTTGATGATGACAAAAAGAAACAAAATCCCGAGACATCCGTATGTAATCATATATCTATTCCTTTCGGCATCGTATTTGTTCGAAAATGGCGGGTGAGGCTTGTGTCCTAAGTTCGGGTGGTACGACTGATTATGTTGAACTTTGGCAGGTATAATTATATCATATGGACATAGTGCTGGTATATTTTAGTGATTAGCATGGTATTTTCTATATAAATACACCAGAGAAATGGATGTTCCCGGTATGTTTTTAAGCTTTCTTTCATGTAATTTTAAGACTTATTGCCTACAGTTAGACTAACGGTCTGACAAACGAACCGAGGCATCCACCTGATGCTAGACTAAATGGATGAAGGAGTAATTCGATGTTACGTAAAAATAAATGGCTTCTCTCTTTGATGGCAGCGGTGCTGCTGACCCTGACCTGGAGCGGAGGAACCATGCCTCAGGCAATGGCTGCCTCGCAAGGCTCCAAGATTGATGCCGTACTGGTGATGGATGCCAGCAACTCCATGAAAAACAGTGATCCGGAGAGGATCAGCAGCGAAGCGATGAAGATGTTTATCGACATGCTGGCCACCACCGGCGACAAGGTCGGCGTCGTATCCTATACTGACCGGATTCAGCGGGAGAAAGCACTGCTTGAAATTCAGTCGGAGGCGGACAAGACCGCGCTGAAGGAGTTTATCGATCAGCTGGATCGCGGTCCGTACACGGATATGTCCGTAGGCCTTGATGAAGCCGTGAAAGTGCTGAAGCAGGGAATGGACCCGGCGCATGCGCCGATGATCGTTGTTTTGGCCGACGGTAACAATGATCTGGATCCAAACACAGGCAAGACGAGCCAAGAAGCGTCAGATCAGTTAGAGCAAGCCGTCAAGGAGGCCAAGGGGAGCGGCATCCCGATTTATACGATCGGGCTGAATGCCGACGGGAAGCTGAATAAAGAAACGTTGGATGAATTGGCAAACCAAACGGGGGGCAAGTCCTTTACTACCAGTTCGGCGGATGACCTTCCGCAAATATTAAGCGAGATTTTTGCCAGCCACCAGCAGCTTAAGATCGTTCCGGTACAATCCATTACCGGCAACGGAAGCTATCAGGAAGTTACGGTTCGTGTGCCGAATGCGAACGTGCTGGAGGCGAACATTTCCATTATGTCCTCAAGCCCGGTCGACGTGAAGCTGGTCGATCCTGCCGGCGCTGAGCAGACTATTCCTTCGGGCAATGTCCTGCGATCTACTTCCAATTCCTACTCGCTGCTCAAGCTGCTGAAGCCGCAGCAAGGCGATTGGAAGCTGCAGGTGAAAGGCGTATCGAAAGACAAAATCGACATTAACCTCGTATTCAACTACGACCTGGAGCTGACCATGGATCCTCCGCCACCTTCAAAGGTAAAGGCAGGAGATACGATCGATATTAAGGCATATCTCGTCAGCAATGGACAGAAGCTGCAGGACCAGGAGCAGTATGGCAATATGACGGCCAAGCTGTTGGTTAAGGATCTGGACACCGGGGACGAGTCAGAGGTCGAGCTTGAGAATAAAGGCGGCAGCTTTGAAGGGAGTTACAAGATTCCGCAAAAGCACGACTACGAGCTGAAGGTACGGGCGGAGGAGCAGAGCTTCTACCGCGAAAGTGCGCCGGTGAAGATAAGCGCAAAGGCAGCAGCCACGGGCTCCGGAAGCGACGGGAAGGAGATGACTGCGGGCGAGGATGCGAAACCTTTTCCATTATGGCCCGTAATCATTGGCATCGCGGCGCTGCTCCTTGTTGGAGCGGCTGCATATTTCATACTCGGCGCGATTAAGAAAGCGAATAAAGGCTTTGTCGGCCAGATCGTGATCGAGATCAGAGACGAGAACACGGGCGAGAAGACGTTTCCGCAATACAAGAAGCTGACTTCGTTCAAAGGGAAGTTCAATCTGCATCAGCTTCTGCAGCTTGCTCCCGAGCTGAAGGAGACCGAGAAGATCTTATTCATGCCGGGCAAGAACGACCGCATTATACTTAAAAACAATTCTTCAGCCGTGGTTGAGAAATCCGGCCGCGCGCTGGATGCATCGAATGGCACGGAGCTTAAGAACGGAGACCGGCTGAGAGTTTCCCTGCAGCAGGCGGACAAAACGATACTATTTGAATATTTGGCTTAAAGCGCGTGTTCAAAAAGGGCTGCTTCCTGACTCACTTCTTATCAAAAGCGGACTTTTTGAACAACCTCTTAAAGCCATGATCTATCAGGAGGGGAAGTTATGAAACCGGTAGTAAGAGAACATATACAACAGCTTGACGTTTCACTTGGAGGCGGGATTGTCAGCGAGAAAATACGGGTCGATACCATCGACAATCCGATCCTTATCATTGGACTTGGAGGGACGGGGATCGATGCGCTGCTGCGCTTGAAATATCAGATTAACCGCCGGTTCAAGCTGCCGGAGGATCCGTTGTCCAAGAAGAGAATGGACAAGCCGGATAATGTGGAGTTTCTGGCTTTTGAGACCAACGAGCAGGATAAGAATAAACGTTATAAAGGCATCGGGCTTGATCCGATCAATGAATTCGTGCTTCTCTCCAATGCCGAGATTGGAGGCCTCCTCCAAAACCGCAGCATCCTGGAGCCGTACATTACAGATTGGCTGTCGCCAGAACTGAGCATTACCGATGGCATGAACGGGGCAGCAGGCGTACGCCAAGCGGGCCGTTTGCTCCTGTTCACGAAGATTACGCAAGTGGTGCAGGCGATCGACAAGAAGATCAAGACGCTGTCGGTCGGCACGAACAAAAAGCTGATGGTTTTCCTGCTGACGGGGCTGTCCGGCGGTACGGGCAGCGGCTGCTTCTTGGACATCGCCTATATCGTCCGCGGCATTATCGAACGCGACCACGGCTCTGCCGGCATTGACCGCGTGAACACCCTTGGCTATCTGTTTACGCCGGATATTAATCTGGCGAACAAAAGCTTGAGCGAGCATACGCGCGAATACATCAAGAAGAACGGTTACGCCGCACTCAAAGAGCTCGATTACTGGATGAACGTGGATGCCAGAGGCGAGCGTTTCAAACAGCAGTACGGCAATATCCTGAACGTGAACTCTCCATTGCCTCCGTTTAATCTGTGCCATCTGATTTCCGCTACGAATACGGAAGGCAAGCTGCTGGAGAACGCCTATGATTATTGCATGAACGTTACCGCTGAGAACATCACAAACTTCATGGCCAGCGAGGAAAAACAGTCCGGCGAAGAGTTTGCGATCCATGACTACATTAGCAACATCCGCACCAATATCGCGCAGATGAACAAGGCGTACCCTGCCAATTACGACTACAACATTATCGGCGCATCTTCAGCTGTTCTACCGATTGAAGAGATGACCACTTATCTCGCGTACCGCGTTTTCGGCAAAATGCAAACCATGTTCGAGAAGGCGCCAAGCCAGGAGGACGTCGAGAAATTCGCAAGCAAGCTGGGCATCGACCTGGACTCGATGACGAAGAACTTCGAGTCCCGCGTGCCGGAGCCGCTCCCCGGGTACCAGAATAGCGAACGGCTCAGCTACGCGAACGTGGTGAAGAACCAGGTCATCAATATGGACACGGAGCTGGAGCAGAATTTCCTGGCAAGAGCCCGCGAGGAGTATATCAAAGCGAAGAAGCAGCTGCCGGGCGAGATCGTGGCTCAGTTCAGCGATCAAATCCGCCGCATGTTCCTGCATCCGCAGCAAGGACCGTTCTATGTGTCCCGGTTGATCTATACGGAGAAGGGCTTCAGCCTGCTGAAGATGCTGCTGTCCTACATCGAGGCGCTGCGCGAGAATCTGACCCGCATTCCCCGTGACATCGAGTCGGCCAGGGAACAGGCCATCGAACGCCTGGGCGATGCGAAGAGCGCTTTTGTCTCCAAGGATAAGAAGAAGAATATCTATATTGAAGCCAAAATCAACGAATATTGGCTGGAAGCCGATGTGGAACGCACCGAGCAGATGATTGAATTCTATGAGGATTTATACGATCTGCTGAATCAGGAGAATAACCGGATTTACAGCGTGTATACGGAAATTCTGAATGCATTGAATTCGATTTTCGCCAAGAACGGCGACATTCTCGTCAACGGGGAAGAGCAGCAGGACCATAAAGGGAATAAAACGTATTACTGGAACCTGGTCAGCGTGCCCGACATTTCCGACGTGATCAACAAAATCATGGATCAGAAGGATGTGGACGATCTCATCCGCGATTTCGCGCAGGAGCTGCTGAGCCATGCCAATCGTTGGACGCGGGAGCAGGAGATCGATATCGTCAGATCCATTTCGGAGTTTCTTACCGATAAATTCGGCGATCTCATCACCCGCTCGATGGAGGATTTCCTCGTCATGAAATTCGGGCAGGAGGATTCCATCGAAAAATTCGTCGAGCGCAACATCGCCAGCAAGCTGGATGACGAAGCCGTGCCGGTCTTCCATCTGAGCAACAGCGCAGGCAATCTGTACTTCCCTTCCTGGGGCTTCGTGTCCGTGCCGGTACAGGCACCAAGCATTCTGAAGGGGATTCGCAATTATCAGAACAATTCGGTCGGGAAGTCTCACTTCACCGTGAAGGAGAGCGAAGTGAAGAACCGGATTTTCTGGTTGAATACGAAGAACGGCGTGCCGCTGTTCGTCTATACGCCGCTAAAGGTTTATGAGGAAAGCTACGAACGCACGATCATGGACAAGGAAGGCGTCGGGCGTCACTTGGTTCAGACGGACCGCAACAATTGGACGTACCTGCCATCACCGATTCCCGAGAAATCCTGGGGGATACCTACGTCAACCCGCGGGTTCAGGATTATAACGCCCGGGTACGCGCTGAATTTAACCAGGCGCTAGAGTTTAAAGTCATCATCCAGAAGGACGTTGACCAGAATACGAGCAGCCGCTATGCGGTCGTGTTTACGAAGCCATTTGATCTGAACGAGCTGCTTCGCGCTTATGATTTGCAGTTGGATAGTCCCAAGCCTAATCTTGGGGAAGTGAAGCGGGCATGGACCGAGCTGAAGCGGCTCTTGAACGAGGGGCTGGAACGGGTTGGCTCTAAGGATATTTTCAACAGCATCAACGAGGATATGGCCAAGGAGAATCTGATCCGTTCGCCGGAAATGATCCGCATCGTGCGGGAAGAGCTGAAGAAATATGCTGCCATCGCGGCCAAAATCACGGAATTCGAGCTCTTGATCAGCGACAATCAGAATGAAGAGAAATGGCTTGATCAATTCATCGAGGCGTTGTACACCGGGACGATCACCAAGAAGGGTGCGCTCTTCGTTTATGATCGCGATCCGGAGGAAGATTCCTGGGAGCCGTTTGCCAACCTGCTGAAAAGCGTGAACGACGTGGAGTATGAAGTTTACAAGCACTTCCGTCAGCTGGATGAGAAAAGCCGAAGCACGCTGCTTCGCAAATCCTCCCGCCGCGATCAGGAGCTGACCGCTTCCGAGGACATTACGCCGCTGCTCACGAAGCTGGAGGAATTGGCCGAGCGGTTCCTGGAAACGCGCGACCGGCTCGAATACGAGAAGGTGGAGCTTGCGGACGGTGAGGAGCGATACCAGTTCTACAGACAGGTATCTTCGAAATTAAACGACATCCGAAGAAGGTTGAAATAGACGATGAGGGAGATTCTTCGCCAGTATGCTGCCGGCTATGCCAAGTCGGAAGAGCAGCTTACCTTGATGGAGGATGATCAGAGCAGCATCCACTACCCGGAGGTATACTTGTTCATTGGCGACAAGACAGCGTCCGCCATCGAACCGATCATGGAAATCCATGACCGCAAATGGGATAACAGCGCAAGCGTCGTTTATTTTCATGTGGGAACGGACCGGAGCGGGAATCGGGAGCCGAAAGGCTCCGAATCCTCCGGTCGCCTTCATCGGTATCATCTGCAATTGCCAGCGTCAGACGGCTCATCCAAGTCCGCACGCAAGGAGCTGTACCAAGACTTCTATCGGGACCCGCATCACCTGGCCGGGTTGAATAAAGCGATTCGGAAGCTGAGCCACCATATTTCAGATTATGGACGCAGCTATTCATCCTTTGACCGGATTCATCTGTCTGTCATTACACGGGTCGATGACCCGTTCAATGTGTTTATACCGGAAATTTCATTACTGGCCGCATCCATCTTCCAGCAGTCATTCAAGTCGGTGCAAATGGATATGTATGCGCTCATTAATGAAAGGGATCAGATTGATTCCTATGGTTATGCGAGCTCTGTGGGCGTTGCCTTCCTGCGGGAGCTGGAGCTGATGCAGAGCCGGGAATACAACTTCTCCGCGCCGCTGCAGGTCACGGAGGATGGGCTGACCATTCCGGTCGTCCACCCGGCCTCGCCGTTGTTTGATCTCGTTTATGTACTATCCGACAAGAATGAACGCGGCATATCGGGTTACGCCGGGATGCAGGATATCTACGATATCATCTGCCATCTGGGTTTGCTTAAGAACCGGAAGCAGAAGGATGAAACCTATGACGGAGTCCGGGGCATATACAACAATACGTCGTTCAAAAGCAATATCATGACCGAATCCGGCCGCCAAGGCTTTGTCTCCGCAGGCTTTGCCCGAGTAAAGAGGCCGAACGAGCCGATTGCGCTAACGGTGCTCTATCATCTATGCCGCGGACTTCTCCTTCGCATGAAGGGCGGGCCCGAACCGGAGGTTCATGAATGCCTGACCTACTTTGGTCTAAATCCGGAGGCCGTATCGGCAAGAGCGGACCGGATGCTGCCAAACCCGGAGCATCTGGACGGGCTAAAGGGTATGATGTCACACCCCGTCAGTTATGCCGGGCTGAAGCGGATGAACATTCGTGAAGCAGAAGAGGCATTGTTCGGGGATGGCTGCCGGCAATTTTTTCACAGCAATTATGAGCTGGAGGTCCAAAAGAGACTTAGAGATATGAGTACTTCTGAGGAGCTTCATCGTGCGCTTCGTCGAACCTTGGCGGATCACCCGCAAATCGGTTGTTATCAAATCGTGAAGTGGACGAGCGACAAGGCGGGAGAGGGGATACTGCTTGAAGCGGTTCGTTCCCGAATCCGGGATCTCGGCAGCCTCCTGAAGAGCGAGCAGGACGGACTCAACCGCTATTATGAGGAAAGCGTGGAAAGTCAGCCATTCAAGAAGCTTCCTTTTCGGGATAAACAGAATGTGCGCCATTTCATTCGATATTTCGTGGGCGAGGTTTATCGACGCAAATATGAGCTTTTGCAGCTGGAAACGGAGCTAGAGCTTTACAGATTGTATGAGACGGAGCTCGAACGGATTTACCGTCAGTACAAGCAGCAGGCGAACATGCTGGACCAGCTCGAAGCGGAATTGCTGGAAGCGGCCAAGTCGAGCATCCGTACCGCAGATGATTATATCGGCCAGAACCTGATGGAGTATTATGGCCTGGTCACGGAAGAGCTGATGCTGGAATTGGAGAGCAAGCGCGGCCAGGGCGTATTCTTCGAGGAACGGTATGTCGGCAATCTCTCCATCGTTACGCATGAAGGGATCGAACCGATCCTGTCGAACATGATCCGGGTCTGTTTGAGGGATCTATTGACGGCAGAGCCGTTCGTGCAGACCTTCGAGGAAGAACTGCTGCGGCGGGCGAACGTAACCATCGACTACAATAACAAGCAGGTGCTTGCCAAGGAAGATCTGTTTAAGGTGCTATACCGGATGCTGGAGGAGAACTCCGTTACGTTGGTCAGACTGCTTGACTATACGCAGGAGCATCGATACGAGGAGAAATATTTCTTCGGCGATGCCGACAGCGAATTCGTCCGTTACGCGATTCACGCCGATGAAGCTTTACGGGTGTACAAGCTTGGCATCGTGCATGAGAAGCGCTCAAGCGGGGTTGAGAAGCTGAACCTGATGGGAGGTTTCCACTTGGAGGATCTGATGTACTACCGGAATGGCAGAACCTACTACGAGACCTATACGGCAAACGGTTATGAATTTCATGGAATGGAACCGGCGCAACTTCCCGAGCTGCGCTAGCGTTCTTAGATTCTGATACAGAGAGTAGGCGTGTATTGTGCAACGAAAAATAAACCCTCTCCTGCTGCTGTTTAGTCTAGTCGGTGGGGGAATCGGATTTGCCATTGGGGAATTTTGGCTTCGCCAGTGGGGGACAGGGCTTCCCGTCATCGTGGTTACAGGGATCTATTTCGGAATTTTGGCCTTGTGCATCGGATTGGCCTGCTTAATCGCAGAACTGATCTCCCCTCGTTTGAATGGGAGCTCATGGAGACAGCGATATACAGGCACATCATGGAAGCTGCTGATTCCATCCACTTTGGTGGCGCTGTTCCTGCTAGGTATGCTGTTTGAGTGGGTGTATCAGTTGAACCCGGGCAGCGCCAAGCCCGTGAAGGACATCGTGCTGATCATTGATAATTCAGGCAGCATGAAAGATACGGACCCGAATCAGGACCGATATACGGCGGCCAAAAATCTGATCAAACGCATGGACGAGGATAACCGTGTATCGGTGATGGTGTTTGATCATGCGACAACGTTACTGCAGCCGTTTACGCGTGTGAAGAACCAAGAAGCCAAGGATGAGATCATCGCGGAAATCGACGGTTTGGCAACGACCGACGGTGGCACGGACATCAGTCTCGCGCTGGAGGATACCATGACGCATATCCAAGAGAGCCATGATGCCGCTCGAAGCGCCATGGTCATTATGCTGTCGGACGGCTTTAGCGAAACGGATCATGCGCGTGTGCTTGCGGACTACAAGCAGCAGCAAATCGCGGTGAATACGATTGGCCTCAGCCTTGTTAACCCGGACGGTGCCCAACTGCTTCAGACGATTGCCGCCGAAACGGGCGGGCAATATTACGACGTGCAGAACGCGGCAGATTTGTCTTTTGTTTTCCAGAAAATCTATGACGATGTCGGGGATCGTTCCCTGTTGACGAAACGTACGGGCGTTATGGAAGATAGCGTTTATTATCAGATTGTAAGAATCGCTGCGATGCTGCTTATTGGCGCTGCCATGGGCCTTGCCCTCGGGATTGTGTTTGATAACCGCCATCTCGCGCTCAGCTTCAGCATCGGCGGAGCGGTATCCGGCGTGCTCGCAGGCGTTGTTCTGGAATATGGCCTATCCGGGGTAGAAGTGGGGGATGCCTCCATTCGTATGCTGGCCTGCTTCATTCTCGCAGGAGTCATCGCCTTGTTTACGTTGGTGATCCCGGTTAAGGAGAACAGCAGGATCATTCGTAATGAGCAGCGGCCGGGCCGAACGGGACGAGGACAACGGCCGAATGATTCAACAAGCCGAGGATTTTAAAGCAGGGGGCGTTCGATATGCGTTTTAAAAATGCGGAGCCCGGAGAATGGGTCATTCAGGGATTAAGCTATCAGTTGGAAGATGGTTTCTGTACGCTCCGCTGGAACTGGCCGCCAGATCTTCAGGCGGTATACATTCACCGCGAGATGGATGATGGATTTGGTCCGACCGCTGGAGCTTTGGAGCCTGGCAGCCTGCGTCTGTATACCCGAGACGAGTACAAGGCGAACAATGGGTATCGGGATCGGGTGGACGGAATTGGTCAGATTATGTACACGGTGTATGCCATGTCTTCCGAAGACGGAGAGATGGCCTTAATCAGGCAGCCGGATGAAGCGAACAGCATTCAGTTCAGCACCGGCAAAGCCATGCTGACATACTCCATCCGCGAAAAGAGCCGCTGGCTGCAACCCTATAAGACGATTGAAATTCAGGTGACGGCGGAAGTGCCGGTACCCAAGGACGTTTTATGTTACGTAAAGAAGCAGGGGGCTTATCCGGTTAACAAGGAAGACGGCATCTTGTACCCTTTCGTTACGGATTTTGCGGCAGGGCGCAATGAATTGCCTGCGATCGAGGTGGGCAAGAACGATTATATTCGCTTGTTTTTTACGGATGGCAAGAAGTATGGACAACGGTATGAGCTCGTTTATAGATAGAGAAATCGAACACACAGCAACCACGTTGAACGCGTCAGTGTGTAATTCATAGGGTTCAGAGGGAGGTACGAAAGATGGGCATTTTTGATATATTCAAGAAAAAACCGGAGCCGGAGCCAAGGCCGCTGTTCTATGACATTGTGTGCCCTTACTGTTTCAGTAAGTTTGCTCCGAAAGAGGTTGTCTTCCGGGCTGCCCACGACCGAGAGGATGACGAGGACTATGCGCTTGGGGAAGATGATGAGCTGAATCGGTACCGTGAACGCTTTGGGCTGGATTCAGTGTATGATATCGAAGCGATTATCCGTCCGAGCGACATACCGGAGGAGCAGCACATTTATTCGGATCACGTACTGGTTGGATTGAATGACCGTTACGGCGTCGTCACGCGCAGACGGTTGTGCCCGAAATGCCACAATGAGCTTCCGGTAACCGCCGGGAAGGTGCCAAGCAACATCATCTCGATCATCGGTGCTTCGCAAGTGGGCAAGTCGGTCTATATGACTTCGCTCATTCATACGCTGCAGCATACGACGGCGGATCATTTCGATGCGGCCTGCATGCCGCTGAATGCCGAGATCAGCCGCAAGTTCCGTACCGGCTATGAGGAGCCGTTGTTTGAGCGGGGAGATTTGCTGGCGTCTACGCAGAAGGAGAAGATGCAGGAGCCTTTCATTTTCCAATTCGTGTTCAAGGACGAGTCCAAGCCGCCGTTAACGCTCGTATTTTTTGACGTGGCGGGCGAGGGCATGGTGGACGAGGATTATTTGGGCCTTCACGGACAGCATATCAAGAATTCCGCGGGTATTCTGTTTATGGTGGATCCGCTCCAAATCCGCTCCATTCGAGAGAAAATCCGTCTGAAATTCGGTGACCAGCCCGGTGAATGGGTATCCCAGTATGATGAGCCGCGTGACGTCGTACTGACGATGTTCGGCGATTTCATCGCTTATGAGGACAAGGGCAAGACGGATATTCCGACAGCGGTTGTCTTGACCAAGAGCGATATGCTTCATGCCCTTAAAGATGAGGATGGCGAATATGTGAAGCTGAACAGCAACATTTTTAACAATGTGGTACACCGCAAGTTTTTGAATTTGACCGAGTTTGAAAATATTGACGGCGAGATCCGCCGTTTTATCGAGAAGGTTGACCGTCCGTTCAAGGGAACGATGGATGTATACTTTTCGAATACTGCATACTTTGCCGTGTCGGCTCTCGGCAGCAACCCTGTCGACCAGAAGCTGCAAAGCGTCGTTAGCCCGATTCGGGTGGATGAACCGTTCATCTGGCTTCTGTACAAGCTGAAGTATATTCAGGGGAGGGAAGACTAGTGCCGGATTTCCCATCCCGAACCATACAGCAGCAAATGTACACGCGGGAGCGGCGGGGCATATTCCGTTCAGCTGAAGGCTTTGATACGGTGGCCCGTTCGTCCGGCTTGGAGGCCTCCTTTATCAAAAAGGTGCTGCATCCCTTTTGCCAATACGAGGCTCCTGCCGAGCTGACGGCACGAAGCGAGAGGGAAGCGGCGGCTTATCCGGCCGCCCTTCATCTGTTCCATACGGAAACCGGAGAAACGGTGCTGGGGCGAAGCGTGTTTCAGCCTGCGGATTTTACGGGACTTCGCAGTGCCTTTTTTACGCATCACTATGTCATTCCCGACGGTTTCCTTGAAGATGAGCATTCGGCTTACCAGTCCTGGCTGCAGGCTTCCTTTGCCGATCACTACGATATTGAAGAAGGCGTTGATCTGCCGCAGCTTCCTGCCATTCCGGTTCAGGCCGATTCTCAAGCCGCCATTTCCTATAAGAGGGCGCCAGCCTTATTGCAGGAGCTTGGGATCGACGAGAAGGTATTCAAGCAGCTGCTCTATGCATGCATATCCGCGGCTGCCGGGAAGAAAAAAGTATATATCGTTCTGGATGTGCCGGTGGAACAGTTGTCCGCGAAGGCGGAGCAGCTGCTCTTTGTGTTGTTTGGCCGATTGCCCTATGCGCTGCGCCAGGTGCTTGGATTCGTAACCTATGCCAAGGAGCCGCAGAGCAAGAAGGGACTTCACCTTATGTTCGTGGAGAAGGGCAGCCTGCGTCTAAGCGACCGCAGCATCGAGAAGGATTATTTGTTTGAGCTCGCTGCCGGCAGGGTTATCAATGCCGATCTGAAATGGTCCGAGCAGCCTTATCTTGATTTTGCATGGGAAACGCTATTGGACCCGGATCGCTCCGAGCGCTTTTTTGCCTTCGCCGAGCAGATGCTTGCCGATATGGAGCCGGGTCTGGGGATCTTGCTGGACAGCTACGATGATTTATGTGTGCTGTTCCAGATTGAAGAAGGCCAAGAGGGCTTGTACCATGAGCATAAACATGCCGTTCTGCGTGCAATGCTGCTTTATTTGAAGCCGGCAGGTGCCCTTGCTTCTAAGGGACGGCTGGATCAGCTGTTCCACACCCTGTTTGCCCAGGAATTCGAACTTGTCAAAGGCGGACATGTTCCGGATGCAGCCATTGCCGGTTTTGTTAGGGATTATCACGGCATCAATCCCCGGCAGCATCATGATCTGATTGTGGAATATTTTATCCGCTCATTAAATAACGCCTTATCGAAGCGGCGTCAGGATGTGACCGAGGCGATTTACGACCTGCTGGAGGGCAGCCCGGCCTTAAGCCGAGCCTTCTACGCCAGGGTGCTGACCAGTCCGGGACTGCCGGCGTTGATGTTTGATCCGTACATGAAAAAACGCATGCAGCAAGCGGCGTCGCCTACAGACTTGGTAGACCTGATCGGCTTGTGGGTTCGGAACCACCCACTCCTGCTGGAACAGGAGAATTACATCAGGTTAGCCGAAGCCCAGCTTGTCGATAAGCTTAAGCAGGATTCGGATCCGGTGAGAGCGGTCAACGCCGTACTGGACCAATTGGATTCGCTGGAGCACCATCCTCAGAAGGGAATCGGTCGTTACCAAGGCGGAACATCATTTGCAGACCGGTTGATATATGCGGCAAACCTTTTTCTCTTGCGTGAGGTGGAGCCCGAGCAATTAAGCCAGAAACAGCTGCTGGATATCGGCTTTCTGCAAATGCCGAAGGAGTTCAAGGGCTGGGTAGAGCGGTTTGATTCCCGGATTCGGTCCAAAGCCGCGGTCATGCTGGCCCTTCACCAATGGTCCAGCCGAGAAGAAGCAAGAGTGGAGGTGCTGGAGGATCTGTCAGCCGAGGAGCGGGAACGAACCCAGCAAATCATGCGGAAATGGCTGCAGAACCATGTGGTGCCATCCCGATTTGATAGCATTACCCTAGCCTTTTGCACGGAGATTCGTTCCAGTGCCGTAGACTATCGGGGCCTGCTTGATTATTTGCACAGATACGGCAACAGTGCAGAAGTGGTATACCAGTATATTATGTGGTCTGCCGAGCAACCTGTATTCGTTAGACCGCGGGGACTTGTTCCGGCTTATGCCACCGCCATCGTCGATTATTTCAAAACCTATGATCGTGAAGCCTTCAAGAATAAGGAATATGCGAAAACGTATTTCAATTCTCCCGCTCCAATCCTTAAACCGGTGTATACGAAGGTTAGGGCTGAATTAGCTTCGCCGTTGGTGCGATGGATTCGACAGCATTCGCGGTTCGTAAAAATCACGTCGTCTTTGCTTGCGGTGATCGTTATTGCTGGCGCTGTCTTCATGATGATTCAAAACGGCAAGGGACCTGCGGATGGCAGTGCCGATCCGAATCCGGTCACTACCCCTCCAGTTACCGCACCTCCGGCTTCTTCCGATACCGTCCCTGAAAAGCCATTACTGACGGCGACGGTAGTGGAGGAAGGCGAGCAGGAGGGCAAGACCGAGCTGAGTTTCCATTTTAAACAGCCGGCAGCTTGCCGGGATTTCAATGTGGACGAGCTACAGATTGTAGGCAAGGATGCAAGCATGTTGTTTGAAGCTGCCAGCCCTGAATTAACGCGGGTATGCGCGGATGAAACTACAGGCGAAGCAAAAGCCGATCCATCAGGAACAGAGATTGAATCAACGGATAATCAAACGGACCCGAATACTGGGATAGCAGAAGGGGAAGACTCGTCTGATCCTGCTGAAGGTGAAGCTGTGGAGTCATCGGAAAGCGTTGGTGACGCTCAGGAAAACCAGACTTACTCAAGTCAGGTTACCGTGAAGCTGGATAAGCCGCTTGACGTGTCCCTAGTCGAAAAGGTTGTTGTGGATGGCGTCTCGTATGAGCTGTCCGACGAAAGCGCGCTTTCGGAAGAGCCCGAGCAGACGCCGGAGAATGAGACGGATGAAGGAGTTTAATATAGAAAACGAGCAGACGATCATTCGTCTGCTCGTTTTTTTCGACGCCTCTTTATATGCACGACCGCCTATTTATGCTGGCAGCAGATTTGTTCTTCTGTTTCGAGGTTTTGTACGGTTGCATAGGTGTTGCCCCATTCACACATTGTATTTAATACGGGCACGAAGGATTGGCCCAGCTCAGTTAAACTGTATTCTACCTTAGGCGGCACTTCTTTAAATACTTCTCTTCGGACAAGCTCATCTCGTTCCAGCTGCTTTAATTGCTCGGTTAAAACTTTCTGCGTTATGGTTGGCATGAGCAGATAGAAATCCTTGGTTCTCCTTGGTTTTTGACTCAGAAAAAAGAGGATTAAACATTTCCACTTTCCTCCTACCGTATTCATAAAAATATTGATTCCCGTATTGAGACCGTTCATGATGGATTCCCCCTAAATAGGCACATAAAGGTGGCTAACCCACTTTATTGTGCGTTATTTTCTGCCACTGTACGGTCCATTATAATCGGAATGTGAAGCAAATAAAACTTTTGGAGTGAGTGAGCACAATGAGTGTGAGAGAGATATTGGAACAAAGACGTTCTGTCAGACATTATGATCCCCATTATACAGTGGAATCGGAAACGTTGGCTGCTTTGATTGAAGGAGCCAGCCAATCGCCCAACGGAAACAATATTCAAGCGACACGGTACCTGGTTATAGACGACCCGAAGTTAAAAAACTTGTTACTTCCCATTGCCTTTCATCAGCAACAGGTAGTAGAAGCATCCGTACTAATCGTTGTACTGGGCGATTATCAAGCATTTGAAAAAGAAAACATTATAGATATCCATGAAGATGGATTCCAAAAGGGTTATTTTGACGCATCATTAAGAGACTATTTAGCCAACGCGGCTATCCAATATTATTTAAATAAATCAAAAGAAGATTTAAAGCTCGAATTAGTAAGAGACGCAAGCCTGGCGTCCATGTCGTTAGTCTTACTGGCGAACGAGGCGGGTCTTCATACGATTACCATGTCCGGGTATGATTCCAAACAATTAAAGTCGGCCTTACAGATTTCTGACAGGTATGAAGATGTGATGCTTATAGCCATTGGGAAAGGAATTAAACAAGGTCATAAAACCGTTAGACACGATGTGGACAAAGTTATTTATACAAATAAAATATAATTCATGGAATGAAATATTAGTTATGTGAAGCCAAAGCAGCCGATCACAATGATCGGCTGCTTTTTTCTTATTGATTGATGGTGAATCGATTACGGATAATGGTTACCTCCAAAATGTAATCTTGTCAGAGCTTAATCGAACGGACTCATGCCCGTTTTCTTTGGCTTTTCCTAAAGAGATGATCATGACTGGAGCATAGCGTTCTTCATCTAAATCGAATGCTTTTGCTAACTGATCAGCTTCAAAGCCTGCCATTGGATTCGTATCATACCCATGTGCACGAGCTACTAACATGAACTGCATGGCAAAGAGGCTGCTATCGACTTTTGCAATTTCAACTTTCATTTCTTTGGATAGAGTCGGAAAGTAGGATAGAATGGTTTCGAGTTGACGATCACGTACTTCAGCTGGCATTTTTCCTTGTTCCACAGCTGTATTGTAAATTTCTTCAGTATATAAATAGCTTTGGGTATCACCAAAAATTAATAACATGGCTGATGAAGTATCATTCTGTAACGTATTGAACCTCACAAGAGGTCGTAGCTTTTCTTTTCCTTCTGGAGTATCGACCACAATTACACGCCAAGGCTGCATATTTGCAGAGGATGGAGCCAAACTGGCTTCCGAAATCATATCGCTTATCTCTTCTTTCGATATTTTAATGCTCTCATCATAATTACGGACAGAACGTCGGCCCATAACGATATTGGCGAAATCGTTGTTTTGAATATGGTTAAACATAGAACCTCTCCTTTTGATAACATAGATTTTTTGACTTTGTAGATGTCATTCGTTATCATATTTCGTATTATGAACTATGAACCTAGGTTCATAGCAAGAAATAAAAGAGGTCCTATTATGAAAATAAACGATGTTTCAAAATTAACGGGTCTGCCCATATCAACATTAAGATTCTATGAACGTAAGAATCTGATTCCGGACAGCTATGTTAAAAGAGATGCAAATAATTACCGTGTTTATTCTGAAGAGATTGTGGAGTTTCTAGATGATGTGAAGGCACTTTTATCCGTAGACTTTTCTATAGAAGAATTAAGTTTGTTGGTAGATCAAGAACTTAACTTATCATACGAGGCTAAGACGGCAATGATTGAACAAAAAATCAAAGAAATTGAAGAGATCCAGAAGCGATTGAAAAAATCGAAGAAGTTCTTGAATGCCGTTTTGGAAGGAAAGGCAAGTTTTCAAACCAAGTGTTAAGGACAATCTAATGATCTATTAATCCCGACTGCAATATAAGGGCTGCGATCAACTGCTGGAATGCTCGCAGCCCTTTCATGAATGGATCCGATTATGAAGATCGGTCAGAACTTGTTGGATCATTCAACTGTCATGGTCATTAATGAGGAATTCCCGTGGATATGTCAAATTTTATGACTAACAGTCCTCGTAACACCAGACATTGATCTGGTTGCCATATGGATCATAGGTATGGAACATGACAAGAAACTTGGGATTTCCGGCAAAATCGGTTACCTTCCATCCTTGTTCCTGCAAACGTTTATGGGTCTCGAAAAAGTCGGCCTTCTTCCGGATTACCCAATAAGGCCTTGCAGCTACAGTGAGCGCGCTCTTCGTTCGGTCCATCCGAACGGTTTCCAGATAGACCGGTGCACCTTCGTTAGTGATGATAACGGTTGCGGAGGTTCCGTCCTCGCTGATCCGTTCGACCCTGCCGCCCAGATTAGTCTCATACCAAGCGATGGCTTCATCCAGTCGGTCTACGCCAAAGCGGGGGATCGCTTGGAAGGGAAAGCGTGCGTCCGGTGCTTTAGCAACCAATGCCTCCGTACCTGGTTCCGGTTCGATTGCCGTTAAGCGGTTGCCTACCGGATCGAAGAAATCGAAGGAACGGTCAAAGGCGCCTTGGGTCACATCGGTTACTTGAATATTCTGTTCGCGAAAATAGGCGTGTGCAGCTTCAAGATTCGTTGTGGTGAAGCAGAAGCGAACATTCCCGTTCTGTCCCCAGTCTACTGCAAAATGCGGGTGATCATGTTCCACCGACTTGATATGTATGCATCCCAGTGCCGGGAAAGTAAGGGTGGCCATTTTTTCGACCGGGTAATCCTCTTCGTATGTCACTTTCAGATCCAAATGTGTGCTATACCAATCGATGAGTTCCTTGAATCGATCCCAGGGGGCCACGATAAAACCTCCATCAAAATCATCCAGCCTTAATCCAACCATTCGTTTGATCCTCCTACAAGAAAGTTTTGGAAACGGAACAATCCTAGTATAAACCTTCAAGTAACTTGAAGGTCAAGTGAAGCGAGTTTGCATTACAGGAATCATGATTTCGAATAGAGGAGAATCGGGAAAATGCCGTTCCAGCCGTTTGCCCGCAGGTTCGAAACCGAACTTCTGGAGAAAGCGGATCGTTCGCATGCAGATGAAGGTATCCTCCCATGAACTATCCACCGATATGAACAAGGTAGGAGGGATGGTCTCCAGATAGGCTTCCGAAGAAGTCGGGAGAGGGGTTGGCTTCCGGGAGGACTCCGTTATGACTTGATATCCGACTTCAATCTGGACCGCGTGCGGGAGGGAATCTATCACCTTGATCAAGCTGGAGCCTTGGGTGCGAATGTTGAGGTCACGGAGTTTGGCAGCCGCTTGTTTCATTTCTCGAGAGTAGGAGCTCACTGGCTTGTCTACCAAAAACGGCTGCCATATCACGGTTAAGGGTTCTTCCCAATTGATGAGATGCAGACTGCCATGATCCGATTCCATTCCATTTAGATATTGACTCGCAATCTGAACCGAAAGTAGACGTGCTTCAGCCTCCCGCCGCCAGCGTTCAAGAAGCTGGAAACGCGTACTTTCCTCGGCCTCCAGGAAACAGTGAATATCCCCTAGACTGATTCCCGATTGACGGAGACTGTTTACCAGTTTGGCGGTCTGAATTTGATGGTATCCATAGAACCGGTAACCGTTATCGTGCCGTTCAGCCGGAACTAGAATGCCTTTGGACTCATAGAAGCGAAGCGCACTGGGAACCATGCCCGTGCGTGCAGCGAATTGCGCGATACTCATCATTGGCGTTCACCTACTATTTTTAAATAAGTTCCAAAAGAGCACTGGCATATTGAATGTACCAGATTCTGCTGCTCCATATAATATCATAAACAAAGGCGAAATCGGTGTTAATGTAATTTTGTAAGGAAGATACAACATGAGAATTGAAATAAAGTGAGAAGTAGAGTCACACCATAGAATGGAGAATTTTTATGGAATGCAGGCTTCACAATAAGGTATTCTGGATGTGAATGAGTGGAATTGTGATAACAATGGAACTGGATTGTTGGGCATGCAATAGTTGAGAGATGGGAGGTGTGGAACAATGTCATATCAAAAGGCACTTGAGGCATACATAGCGGCCACGAATACGCATGATTTTGACAATGTAGCCCGGCTGCTCGACGGAGAAGCGGTCTATTGGTTTTCGGACCGGAGCTGTCATACGTTGGATGAGATTCGGGCCTATTTCGAACATGCTTGGCATGTTATTCAGGATGAGGTGTACCGGGCGGAGGATGTAGAGTGGATCGCGATCGATGCTCATACGGCGGTATGTGTCTATACCTACCACTTCGAGGGTTATCATCAGGGGACATTTACGTCCGGAAGCGGGAGAGCAACGAATGTGTTCGTTCGTAATGCCGATAGTATATGGAAATTAAAGCACGAGCATTTAAGTTCGATTCGATGAATCGGTTGGATATCATTGCATAAATAAAAGAAAAAGAGTCCTTGGAGGGCTCTTTTTCCATTTGTAAAGATTGCAGGCCCTGACAGATCCAATCCAGGTTGAATTTATTAACAGAATATAAAATTAAAAGAATTTATCCCATGGTTATGGAAATGTATCCCTTCTCAATCGATAGTGTAGGTTCCATGATACAAATATATGAATATTTATTGAACTCGAATGAATTCATGAAAGGAGGCTGTAGTAGAGCGCTCGGACCGTGATTCCATTATGAGTAGAAAGGGGGGGACTGAACTCTACATAGTTGAGCTGGAAAAATTAGTAACCGCTTTCAATAGGAGTTTGATTTGAGCGATCTGCGAAATTAGGCAAGTCATCAAAGAACCACCCGATGACACCGAGGGACAGACATCCATCGAAATGCTGTATCATTTGCAATCGAAATTTAATCAACAGAGGTGAAAACGGTTGACGCCATTTATGATAAAAAAACACCCGAAATGGGTGATGTGTTTCTTGGCCCTTATTCTCATGTTTACGCCACTGCTTAATGCGCCTGCATCCTATGCGGCAGAGGTTACTCCTTCCTCAGAGATTCCTACCATTAGCTCCGAAATCGACCCGGCAACGGTAACAAGCTCGACCTATGGAGCTCAAGATCCGCTGGCGCCGCAGAATCTTCGTATTGAAAGTGTCTCTCATAATATGGCGATATTTCAATGGGATTTCAAACCCGTCGAAGGTGAAAACAATATACAGGTGTGGGACGCGGATTCAGGCAATTGGCTGGCATGGGGCAATTATTGGACCCGTGCCGTGACCGGATTGACACCTGAAACGACCTACAGGATCTATATTACTTGGGATGGCGACGTGAAAAAAGAACACAAAAGTAATGTATTGGAATTCACCACGACCAAAGACGAAGCTGAGTATAAAGATGCACCGTTGACCCCTCCAAGCCATCTTATAATTGACGATGTAACGGAAGATACGGTTACGCTGAGTTGGGGTTCGAGTCCCGGAGCCGAAGCTTATGACATTTATATTAATGGAGCATGGAAAGGCGGCACTTGGGAAAACTCCGTTACCACGGCTACTTATGGACCTTTGGAAGCAGGAGAAACTTATACTTTTAAAGTAGGTGCACAGAGAAGCGTAAATGGAGCTTTGGAAGCATCCGCCAATAGTAATGCCGTTACCCTTAAATGGGGGAACTGGCTCAACCTCAAGGTTTGCAAGTAGTCACGGCTACACGATCTACGGTTTCACTGGGCTGGGCACCGGTGCCCGGTGCCACAAGCTATGATATTTATCAGGATGGAGTAATGGTTGGTTCGAGTAGCGGGAGTCGGTATGTAGCTGCTGGACTGGAAGAAGGAAAGACCTATTCGTATAAGGTCGTGGGCCATAACAGCCTATGGACTTCGCCAGAAAGCGAATCCGTTTCGGTAGTGCCTGGCAGCAATTATAACAATATTACGTACTACACTTCTTGGTCAGCTAGTACCGAAGAGCGTAATTTTCATCCTGGTGACGTGGATGTATCACAGATCACCCACATTAACTATGCCTTCGCCGATATATGTTGGAAAAAATACGGGAGCGGGCCGAGAGCCTGCGAAGATCCTAATATTCCTGCACAGGATCGATACGTCCATGACGGAGAAATTGTAATTGGAGATCCGACATTTGATTTTCAGAATTTCGCAGCTTTCGAATCCATCAAGGCATCGAACCCTCATTTGAAACTTATAGTTTCAGTAGGTGGCTGGTCATGGTCTGATAATTTTTCTAACGTAGCCATGACGGAAGAAACACGCCGTACTTTTGCAAATTCTGCTGTGAAGTTCCTACGAGATTATAAGTTTGATGGTCTGGATGTTGACTGGGAATATCCTGTTGAAGGAGGGGAAGAGTCGAACTCCAGGGCACCGGAGGATAGAGAAAATTTCACATTGTTAATGAAAACCGTTCGCGAGGCGTTGGATGCTGCCGGATCAGAGGACGGGAAGTATTATCTCCTGACGATTGCTTCAGGGCAGGGAGACAATTTTACCGTTAACGCAGATTTTGCGAATTCTGTCCAGTATCTGGATTTCATTAATATTATGACTTATGACTACAGTGGTAAAGATGACCCGTTCGGTCATCATAATTCACCATTGTTCTATGATAAAGCTCTTTTGAGGTCCTCCGCTCCAAGAAATCATGTGCTTGGCGGTTTGTTAGGTCATTTGAAGGGCGGGGTGCCGACACATAAGTTGATTGCGGGCGTTCCCTACTACGGTAAGGGCTGGGATGGCTGTGGTCCGCTAGGTCAGTATCAGACTTGCAATAAAGGCGGGACTGATTTGAAATCGTGGGAGCCTGCCATTTTCGACTTCAGCGACCTTGAGAATAACTACATCAATAAGAACGGCTATAAAAGATATTGGAACGAATCCGCCAAGGTACCTTACCTGTACAACGATCAAAATAAAGTGTTCATCACCTACAACGATAAGAACACCATGAAGTACACCGCTTCTATCGTGAAGTCGCTGGATATTGCCGGCGTCATGAGCTGGGATATCAGTGGCGACCGCAATAAGACGCTGACGACTCAACTCATTACCGACTTGCCGATCGACGGCAAAGTCAATGCTTCAGCACTTCCGGCTCCGGCGAATCTCTCAAAGGTAAGTGTCGGCGCAAGCTCCATTCAGGTGAAATGGGATGCTGTGGCAGGTGCAACGGGATACGAAGTATATGTGAATAATGCTTTGTCAGGCTCGGTTACAGAAAATAGTTACACCATGAATGGCCTTAGCTCTCTGACAAACTACAAGATTCATGTGCTTGCGGTAGATCGAACGGGGAATGAGATTAACCGCGTCTCCAGCGCTTCGAATCTGCTTAGCGTAACAACTTCAAGCAGCGGTTCCGGTGGATCTGACGGTTCCGGCGGATCAGGAGGCGCTGGAGGATCTGGTTCACCGACGCCTTCGACGCCACAACCTCCTAAAGCCAAAGATCAGCTAGAGGCAAAAGTCACGCTTCATGGCGATAAGGCTATGGTGACCCTACCTACGGCTGCAGCTGTTAACAGCATTAACCTTTCGGATTCCTCCAACTTCCAGATCCATGCGGGTGCAGGTGCGAAGCAGGCTGAGGTTGAGATTCCGCAAGAAGTCATCGCTGCCGTTGCGAAAAAAGGAGCCAAGGCCAGTCTCTCCATTATCGTGAACGGGACAGAATACCGGATTCCGGCTTCGCTGATTACGGTTCCAGGTCCTGTGAAAGTCTCGATTATTTCTCCTGAGGCTGCCGATGCAACGGGCGTTGAGAAACTGATGAAGGGAAGAGAAGTACTAGCCGACCCGCTGTTGTTCAAGCTTGAGCAAATCAACGCGGATAAGACAACGACCGAACTGAAGCATTTCGGCAAAACCCATGTCAGCCAATTTGTTGCTGTAGATGCGAAAAAGATAAATATAAAACGTGCCGCCGGAGTGGTTTATATACCAGGTACCCATGAGCTTCGATCCGTTCCGACTTTATTTAAAGTTAACGCCGATCGTACGGTAACGGTTGAAATCAAGAAAACCGGCAGCGGTGTTTATGCCCTGCTTCAGCAAGATATCCGGTTTAGTGACGCGATCCCTTCATGGGCACGAGAAGACGTTGCGCAGGCTGCTGCCAAGCTGATCGTATCTGGTGAAAGTAACGGATCTTTTGGCGGTAATCAACCCATTACCCGTGCCGAAATTATATCCATTGTGGTGAAAGCGCTGGGTATTCTGCCTGACGACAGTTACTCCAACTTCAAGGATGTAGATCCGAAATCCGGATATGCCAGAGAGATTGCAGCTGCGAAAGCGGCAGGGTTAGTGAAAGGACGCTCAGGCGATATCTTTGATCCAAACAGCTTGATTACGCGTGAGGAATTGGCCGTTATGCTAAGTAATGTGCTGAATTATGCCGGCAAGAAGAACGAAGCGAACCAAGGATTGTTAAACAAATTTAAAGACCACTCCAAGGTTTCATCCTATGCGAAGTCGTCCGTCGTCTTCGTTGTGGAGCAGAAGATTATGCAAGGCGTATCCGGCTCCAAGCTGGATCCGCAATCCCATGTAACCAGAGCTCAGACGGTGGTAACCGTCATGAGATTGCTGCGGGCAGTGGGTTTATCTAACTAACATGGATTCGTAATACAAATGGGATGTCTCGCAGGCGAGTTTTAACGCTGCCTGGAGGCATCCTTTTTTTCGAAAGGAGTATTAAGCTATAGCCTGGCTGAATCGCTGCTGTGTTTATTGAATATAGCAATTGAAGAGAAATGCCGCTCTGCTGCTCATGCTATGATGAATCTATCAAATCGACGAGGTGATTCGAAATGGCATTGAAAAGCGATAATATTTTTGTAAACCTACCCGTGAAGGACTTGGAGAAAACGAAGGACTTTTTCTCGAAAATCGGTTTTGAATTTAACGCGCAATTTACGGACAAAAACGCGGCTTGCCTGGTCATCGGCGATAACATCTTTGCCATGCTGCTCACCGAGGATTATTTCAAGACGTTCACCAAGAAAGATCTGTCGAATGCCGCGAACACAACGGAAGTAATTCTGGCACTATCCGCCGAAAGCCGGGAGCAGGTGGACGAAATCGTTAATGCCGCACTTTCCGCAGGAGGGTCGCCTTCCAATGATCCGGTGGATCATGGCTTTATGTACGGATGGAGCTTCCAGGATCCGGACGGCCACCTGTGGGAAGTCATGTATATGGATCAGAGCCAGGTCGAATAGAAGCATTGCAGCAAGCAGGTGTATCTTCAACATGAAGCAGCATACATCCCGTAAAATGAAGCGGCAGAGGTCTCCGAGGTTATGGGGGAAATCTGCCTCTTTACTTTTATTTGGAAATCCGTTATATTTGTATGTGCAAACAATAAAAGGTGATTCAACAGGATGAACTCAGCGAAAGAGGTAACCGTTATGCTAAATACGTATATTAAGGAATGCCTTTACTTCACAGCCAATCGTCTTAGCCGGGTCATTACCAAGATGGCCGAAGACGAGTTTGCAGCAAGCGGATTGTCACCCACATATGCTTATTTGCTTATGGCTGTATATGAGAAGGAAGGGATCTCGCAGAAGGAATTAGGCGAAATTCTTCACCTTCAGCCTTCTACCGTAACCCGTCTGGTTGAGAAACTGGCCGTTAAAGGGCTGGTTTATAATCGGGTAGAAGGAAGGATGTCATTGATCTATACAACCGATAAAGGAAAGGCTTTGGAGAAAGTGATTCACGAGTGCTGGATGAATTTGCGCAGTCGTTATGGCGCTATTTTAGGTCATGCCGAAGGTGATGAATTATCATTGCATCTATACGAGGTGAGTGATCAATTGGAGAATAAGGACTGAGGTCTTTATCTTCGCGGAATTATAATTGTATGTACAAACAAATTGATATAGGAAGATCACTTGAGTTGATGCGTGTTAAGCGTTCATTCTAATCGGGAGGTGAGTCAGACTGCAAGCTAGCTGGTGATTTTGGTTGACCACAAAATAAAAGGAGTGTTGCCTATATGGAACGCCTACTCGTAATTAATGCACATCCGAGGGTAAGAAGCGAGAAGTCCTTGAGCTTGCAGGTGCTTGAGTTTTTCGTAAGCAAGTATGCAGCGCAGAATCCGGCCAGCCTTATCGAACAGATCGACCTATATCGGGAATTCATTCCCGCCATTGACACGAATCTGCTGAACGGGTGGGAAAAGCTTGAGAGCGGGGAGCCGTTATCCGAGGATGAAGGGAAAATGATGGGGCGGATGGCTGAGATCCTGCAGCAGTTCAAGGGGGCATCCAAGTATGTAATCGCCATGCCGCTTCACAATTTTAACATCCCTTCCAAGTTGAAAGATTATATGGACAATATCATCATCCCGAAGGAAACGTTCAGATATACGGAAAGCGGGTCCGAAGGACTCCTTACCGACGGAAGAAGCGTTGTGGTCATACAGGGCAGCGACGGCATATATACAGAGAATGATGGGTACCGTGAGATTGAATATTCGCACAAGTATTTGAAATCCATGTTCGAATTCCTCGGTATTACGGATTATGAGATCATTCGTGCACAAGGCCGCGCCACGCTGGATGTTAAAAATATTCTGTACACAAGCCGATTGGCCGCTGCGGAAGTCGTGGATCGTTGGAGTTCCGAATAAATAACGCAAAAAAGGCCCTCCAAGTGAAACTTGAAGGGCCTTCTAACATTAATTGCCTTGGACTTCGGTCGTTACCTGCCACAATACGCCGAACTTGTCTTCCAGCAACCCGAACAGCGCTCCCCAGAATTGAGTCTTCAGCGGATCAAGCACCTTACCACCTTGGGCCAAGCGGTCAAAAGCTTCATGCGCTTCAGCATCGCTCTCAAACGACAGGCTCAGGTGAATCCCGTTCCCGCGCTCCAGGGTTTGGAATATGGAGTCCGACATAAAGATTGGAATGCCTCCGGCTACCAGACTAAGATGCATGACCTTGTCTTTAAGCTCTTCCTTGGTTCCGGGAATCTCACCATGCGTTTGTACGGACAGGATCTCCCCGCCTAGTGCTTGGGTATAAAACTCAGCCTGTGCTTTTGCATCCTCAGAGAAAATATACGGTGTCAGTTTAGCCACGTTCAACATCCTTCCCAGTTTTAAAATGATGGATTTGTTTTCCTTGGCTTTAGTATAAACGGTCCGAGTCTCCCGTATTTCTTCTGGATTGCTAAATGTTGAGGCAGCGCTAAAGGTTTGTTTTTACAGAATAGGGGACAGCAAGCGCGAGATGGATTCCTTGAACTTGATCCACTTTGATCGCTCCAGATACTGCTTCATTGTAAGCTGGCTGGATACCTGCAGATCCTGGTGGAAGATGTGAGTCAACTGTTGTGATAAATGCTCATCGTACAGGAACGCATTCACTTCAAAATTCAGCTTGAAGCTTCGAACATCGATATTCGCCGTGCCGACGGAAGAAATCTTCTCGTCAATGATAATCGTCTTGGCATGAATGAAGCCATTATTGTAGAGATACACGTTAGCCCCGGTTCTCAGCATTTCCCCGATATAGGATAAGGTCGCCCAGTAGACAAAGGGATGATCCGGTTTATCGGGAATCATCAGGTGAACCTTGACGCCGGACAGCGCAGCAATGCGGAGCGCATCCAGAAGGCTGGCATCAGGGATAAAATACGGCGTCTGAATATGAATGGATTTCTTGGCGGACGAAATCATCTTGATATAACCATTCTTGATGTGCTCATACCTGGAATCCGGACCGCTGGTCACAATCTGAATCCCGACATTGCCAGGCGAATCGATCTTGGGGAACAGATTCGATTCATAATAAATATCGTGATGGTGCGAAGCCTGATTCCAATCGAGAATGAAGCGAACCTGCATCGCATAGACCGCTTCACCTTGAATGCGCAGATGGGTGTCCCGCCAATACCCGAACCTGGAGTTGAGACCCAGGTACTCATCCCCTACATTAAAACCGCCGACATACCCGATATCGCCATCAATGATAGCCAGCTTCCGGTGATTCCGGTAATTCAAACGCAAATTAATGAAGCGCAGCTTGGACGGGAAGAAGGCCTCGGCTTCTCCGCCGGCTTCGCGAAATGCTTTGAAGAAGCCCTTGGTTAATTGACGCGAGCCCAGCTCGTCGTACAGAACCCGGACTTTCACGCCTTCTTTTGCTTTTTTGGTCAACAGGGATATCAGCTTCTTGCCCAGCTCGTCGCGACGGATGATGTAGTATTGAATATGTATGTAGACTTTGGCTTCCTCAATATCCTGAAACAACCGTTCAAATTTCTTGCGTCCATCCGTGAAAATTTCAACGTGGTTGTCGTCCGTAAGGATCGCTTGATTCTCGTTGATATGCATATGGATCAAATCGCTGCTATCCGCAGCCGCTTGATTGCTGAACGGGTATTCTCCCTTATTCATTCCTTCCATTTGAGACAGCAATACCTTCTCGATTCCGGTTTTCTGCAGATCATCCCAATGAAAGAGACGGATTCTTCTTAAATTTTGGGCGAACAACAGGTACAGCGCAAAGCCCAGAATCGGGATAAAGGACAGCACCAGCAGCCATGCCCAGGTGGAGCCGGCATCCCGCCGTTCCCTGAACACGACGAACATGGAGAACACGATATTCAGTACGATGATCAGACCAAGAATGATGGATGTAACATGCATGTTTTATAATATCCTCCTACACTATAGCCTTACCCTTGCAATCCTACATATTATACGTGAGGCGTTAGGAGAAGTATATATCTCCAGGATGAAGTGAACGGAATGGTTATAAAAGCGATAGCACCTTAGGATCCGACACTCTGAACAGTGCAGATGGGAGCGATTTGTATATGGATACATGGTCATGATACGATGGTGAAAAAATAGGAGAAGGGGCATGCTTTTTGCTGAAAATGAACAAGTTTTTCAAATTATGTCTTGCCGTGATCCTGGTCCTCATTATTATTTATTTGGGGTCGCTGGTGGATTTTATATTCAGACCGGTACTTTCGTTCTTCTCGATCATCCTTGTGCCGCTGATGCTGTCCGGATTCTTCTATTACCTGCTCAGGCCGCTGGTTGATTATCTCGAAAAGCGCAAGCTAAATCGCTCGCTGGCCATTCTGCTCATATATGTCGTGTTTGCAGGTATCCTTACAGGTTTTATTATTGGAGTATGGCCATCCCTGCGGGATCAGATCGTGGCCCTTGTACAGAATGCCCCCGCTTTGTTTGCAAAGCTTGGCGAGCAGCTGCAGGAATGGGAGAATAACGGCTTCTTCAAGGATATATTCCCGGAGAACTCCAATCCGCTTACACAGCTAACCGATTATTTGAACCAAGGCTTCACGTTCCTCACGAATTATATTATGAACCTGTTTTCGTTTGTTTCGAATTTTGCCATCGTTTTATTTACGTTCCCGATCATGCTGTACTACATGCTGAAGGAAGGCGGGAAGTTCGGGGAGATGATTGTCAGCTTTCTACCTAACCGGTTCAAGGAAGTGGGCGCATCGGTGCTGGATGAAATCAATAACGCGCTCAAAGGGTTTATCGTGGGCCGGGTCCTCATCAATCTGGCGCTGGGCGTCTTGATGTATATCGGGTTCCTGATTATTGGTTTGCCTTATGCGCTGCTGCTGACGGTTGTCGCTGTCATTGCGAATTTCATACCGTTTATTGGAGCTATTCTTTCCTCGATCCCGATTGTGATCATCGGGTTCATCCAATCCCCGGGGACGGCGATCTGGTCGCTTGTTGTCATTCTGGCAGCCCAGCAGATTCAGGATAACCTGATTGGTCCGTATATCTTCGGCAAACAACTGGCAATTCACCCCATTACAATCATTATCCTGGTTCTGGTGGGACAGGATCTGGGCGGAATTATAGGGATTCTGCTGGTGGTACCGATTTACATGATCATTAAGATTATCGTAACCAGAGTGTATCAGCTGTTCTTTAAGGAAAAATGGCAAAAAGCATAAACGCGGGATAGACATGTGGCCGAAGCTGCATACTGGAGCCGCCTAAGAGCGTGGAATCGTTCTTGGCGGCTTTTTGTCTGTCCTGGCTGTGAAGGGCCGCTTGACAATGGTATGAAAAAAATATAATCTTTAATTAAAGATATTAAAATTAAAGATTGTGTATATCATACGAACCGAAAATCATGTAGGGAAACCTCGGTATGGACACGAAACGATGAGGAGTTGATGGATATGGCATTACAAACGGCAGGCATTCATCATATTACCGCTTATGCGCAGGATCCGCAGAAAAATGTTGATTTTTATACGGGTGTGCTTGGACTCAGAATGGTCAAGAAGACGGTCAATTTCGATGCGCCTGAGGTTTACCATTTGTATTTCGGGGATGAGGAGGGGCATCCGGGGACCATTATCACCTTCTTTCCGTCTTCTGCTTCACGAAGAGGGATACGTGGAGGAGGGCAGGTTGGGTATACAACATTTGTTGTCCCTGAAGGTGCTCTGCCTTATTGGGAACAGCGGCTGCGGAGCTTTGGCGTTTCTGTCATGAAAGCATTTCGGTTTAACGAGCATTATCTTCAGTTCTCCGATCGCGATGGACTTTCTCTTGAGCTGGTTGAGCGGGAGGAAGGACCGAATAACGGCTGGTCTGTGGACGGTATTACTCCGGATACGGCGATCAAAGGGTTTGGTGGCGCGGTCCTGTTCAGCAGCAAATGGGAGGAAACGAAGAAGGCGCTGGAGCAGGTCATGGGACTGACCTTCATGGGAGTGGACGTTAATTATGCACGGTTTCAGTCAGCCGGGCCCTTCGGCAGCGTGATTGATTTGCCGATGCGGGATATCCCTTTGGGAGCCGGAGGCGCTGGAACGACCCATCATATTGCATGGCGTGCTCAAGATGATGAGGAGCACGGCAATTGGCTTGAATGGGTGAAACAACATGGCTTTTTGCCAACAGAAATTAAGAATCGCAACTATTTCAGATCGTTATATTTCAGGGAACGAGGGGGGATCTTGTTTGAGATCGCAACCGATCCGCCCGGCTTTACGGTGGATGAAGATCTGGACTCGCTGGGGGAGCAATTGAAACTTCCTGCCTTGTTTGAACCGGAGCGATCCCGTATTGAGGAAGGTCTGGAGCCTATAGAAGTCAAAAATACAGGAGAGGGGCAACTCAAGTGATATCCATAGACCCGAATACTCAAAGCGAACGGGACATCTACAAGCTGCTGATCGGGAGCGTTGTTCCGCGGCCGATCGCTTTTGTTACGACATTATCGGAGGAAGGTGTGCTGAATGCCGCGCCGTTCAGTTATTTCTCCATTCTGACGAGCAATCCCCCCATGCTGTCCGTTTCCGTTCAGCGGAAGAACGGCACGGCGAAGGATACAGCGAGAAATGCCATGCAAAGCGGCGAGCTTGTCATCCACATCGTGGACGAAGACAACGTTGAGGCCGTGAATGAAACGGCGGCGAACCTGCCTCCGGACGAGAGTGAGCTTGACCGAACCAAACTAACCCCTGTCGTAAGCGAGGTTGTTAAGGTTCCCGGCGTTCTGGAATCCAAGATTCGCATGGAATGCGTGCTGGAGCAGGTGGTCACGTTGAATGGCGCGGATCAGCTGCCTGCTGCTGATCTGCTGATTGCCCGCGTAGTCCGCTTTCATGTTTCGGAGGAGCTATACGAGCAAGGCCGGATTGACGCTGCCAAGTTGAAGCCTGTCAGCCGTATGGCGGGAAACATCTATTCTGCACTGGGAGAGATGTTTACGATCGAGCGGCCGGTATAACAACGGACGGGCGGATAAAAAGGTTAGGACGCAGCGAATATCAAGTCGTGAACGTTCATAAGCCGTTATTCGATACTACGTAGGTCTATGAAAGAAACGGGGCTTGTGGAATATCCTGCCTGAAGTATGCAAATTCTACATGAATGTGGGGCTGATATGATGAATTCACAAAATAGGAGTGGTCGACAAATGAAGTTTGAATCCAAGGTTGTCATTGTAACGGGAGGCGCCAGCGGGATCGGCGAAGCAGCGGTAAGGCTTTTTGTGGAAGAGGGAGCCAAGGTTGTTATCGCGGATTATTCGGACCGGGGACAAGCAGTTTCCGATGAATTAAGAGGGGCAGGCTTTGAAACGCTGTTCGTTAAAACGGATGTAACCCAAGAACAGGAAGTTGCAAATATGGTGAAGCAGACGGTTGAGCATTTTGGCCGTGTCGATGTATTGTTCGCCAATGCAGGCATTGCTCATGATGCTCCTGCCGATCAGTTGTCGATGGACAACTGGCAAAGAACGATTGATATTAATCTGACAGGAGTGTTCCTGTGCGATAAATATGTAATCCAGCAAATGTTATCCCAAGGAACCGGAGGGGCGATCGTAAACTGCGGCTCAATCCATAGCCATGTCGGAAAAGCGGGCGTTACCGCCTATGCTTCCGCTAAGGGAGGCGTTAAGCTGTTAACCCAGTCGATGAGCGCAGATTATGCTCCTAAAGGGATCCGGGTCAATGCCGTATGTCCGGGATATATCGATACTCCTCTTATTCAGGGAAGAACGGAAGCGATCACCCAGCACCTGGTCGGCCTTCATCCGATGGGCCGCTTGGGACAGCCGGAAGAAGTAGCCAAAGCCGTGTTGTTCCTCGCCAGTGAAGATGCGTCCTTCATTACAGGCACGAGCTTGCTGGTGGATGGCGGATATACAGCCGTGTAAATAAAGCAAAGCCCCGATATAAAATCGGGGCTTTTTTTTGCAGGTGGAAAACGAAACTTATATAATGCTGACACCAGCGCTGCCGTAACCTGCCACTGCAGTGACAAGTGTTGCGCCAGCTGCGGTTGCCGAGAATACCATTAACAGGCGTGTATTGGCCGGCACCGGAATAGCCAGGCCTTCTACGAAGCCGTTGCTTACCGTACCGAGAGCGAGAACGCCCGTAAGAGGCGGAGCCAGCGTAACAAGAGCGCCTGGTACCGGTGCGAAAATGTTGCTTGTAGCCGGCGCACTGTACAGTTGTGCTGTAATTGTAACCGTAGTTCCCAGCAGGGAAAGCGCCACAGTAGTGCTAAAGGTAGCGGAGATGCCAGTGATGGTACCGGCTCGTGGCGTGTTAAACGCCATGTTAAGCAGAGTTCCAGCGGCTCCAGTGAGGTCAATCGTACCGCCAGCCAGCGTAAACGTATTGGCCGAGTTACCAAATCCTACGAGACCAACGGATCCGACTAATCCGCCTAAAACGGTGGTCAGAGCAAGCGGTATGCCGGATGCGAATGGGATGATGGCTCCTCCGGCGGCTGCTCCTGTAGCCCCTGTTGCCCCAGTAGCTCCAGTAGG
Organism: Paenibacillus sp. JZ16; assembly: GCF_015326965.1. Classification (NCBI taxonomy): domain Bacteria; kingdom Bacillati; phylum Bacillota; class Bacilli; order Caryophanales; family Paenibacillaceae; genus Paenibacillus; species Paenibacillus sp. JZ16. The sequence continues at coordinate 3,525,762 of NZ_CP017659.1, read as the reverse complement.
TCCCGCAGGTCCGACAGGTCCGACAGGCCCGACAGGTCCAGCAGGTCCGGCAGGTCCAGCAGGTCCTGCAATACCAGTTGTCGGTCCGGCAGGTCCCACAGGCCCGATAGGTCCGACCGGTCCAACCGGTCCGATAGGACCCTGAGGACCTACAGGTCCACGGATAGCTCTTGGGCATCGACGCTTTTTAATGCCACCGCCGTGGCCTTTATGATCACCATGACCATGAGACGGGCAATGCTTTTTCTTCGCATGAATGACTTTTTTCTCTATTTTTTTAAGAGCACACAATTTTCTCTTTCTAGAAGAACGTTCCAAATGAAGCACCTCCTTTAGATTTGTTCTATACTACGCAAATACTCTCGGTACGGCATGGGTTAATAGCGCATAAATGATAGATAAACACCTATAATTTCCAGAATGTACGCTAGCCCCGGAGGCATTCATCTATTGACGAATAGCAAAACTATAGGATGAATTTCGGATTTCCCTACGATATTCATAGGCTCGGTACGCAGCGGTTCAAAAAAAAATTTGCGCCGTATTTACGCCGTAAATGTGTGGGGAAAGCTTTCACAATCCGAATGTAATTCATGGCATAAACGATCCACCACATGAATGAGTAAGGGAGGCATGGCAAATGCCTGCTATATAGCGAAAAATGAGACTGGAATAAAATTACTGCATCGTTGGGGGAGAGGCTTGAATGAGGCATTTTTCATGCTTGTCATAGGCCCTGGAAGAGCGGAACTTCCGCCTCTGAATTTCCAGAAAAAGCGGTTAAAGGGGTTTGACTTTTCCTGAAGTTCCCTTTATCATGGACACACGCTTAGTTTCCGGCATACATTTTCCGGAAAGCGGGGGAACCAGTTTCATCAGGGGCGAGTCACTTGGAATCACGAGTGTAGGGTACCATCTTACCCGAGTCCGTCAGCTAACCTCGTCAGCAGTGGATGGGTCTTGCATACATAATGGATGTTCATAACAAAGGCCCTTAATTCTCTTTAGGGGCCTTTTCTCTATTTTTTGACCCCCTGCTGGCGGAGCTATGTCTAGATCCCCTGTTTGGTGGTCTTTTTGTATTCTGCTAAAGAGGAGGGGCAAGGCCTGCAAATGTTTAACCAAAACCAATTAAATCGGTCAGATGGCATTGGGTTTAAGCGTGGAAGGAGATGGATGAATCATCTTCCCTGAAGGTCCGACCCATGCAAGGTATCTGAATACGCTTAAATCCCAGTTAACATATGGGTTAACATGGATAATTTCAACATGCCATTTTTAAGAATACCAAAGTCATAATGAAAGGTTGTGGGAAGTTTTGAAGAGAGTGGTTGTACTGATGTTGTCATTGATTATGGGGGTGTCGCTTGCGGCTTGCGGCGACAAAGGGAGTACATTGGAGCAAGCCATTGAGCAGGGGTATATCACCGTGGGATTTGCGAATGAGAAGCCTTATGCCTATAAAGAGGCCAACGGGGAGCTGACAGGAGAAGCGGTTGAGATTGCGAGGGTTATTTTGGAGCGGCTTGGCATCAAGGAAATGAGGGGAGAGCTTACGGAATTCGGATCGCTGGTTGCCGGACTGCAGGCCGAGCGGTTTGATCTAATTACCGCAGGCATGTTCATTAATCCGGATCGCTGCTCTGCCGTATTGTTTGCTAATCCGGAGTACAGCATCGGGGAAGCCATTGCGGTGAAGCAAGGGAATCCGCTGGGACTCGGAAGTTATGAGGATATTGCCAATCATGACCAAGCTAAGGTCGCCGTTATGACCGGTGCGGTCGAAATCGGCTATATGGAAAAGTCCGGCATTCCTACGGACCGGATTGTGCAGGTCCCCGATCAAGCCTCGGCCATTAGCGCCCTTCAGGCAGACCGGGTGCATGCAATTACCATGACGGGGCCGTCCCTGCAGGCGATGCTGGATTCGGCCAGCGACGACAGCATCGAACGCGTGGCTGATTTCGAGCAGCCGGTCATCGACGGCGAAAGCGTTCGCGGTTATGGAGCTACGGCTTTCCGCCAAGCGGATACCGAGTTCCAGGAGGCTTATAATGCGGAGCTTCAAAAAATGAAGGAGTCGGGCGAGCTGCTGGAAATTTTGCAGAAGTTCGGGTTCACAGAAGAAGAGCTCCCGGGCGAGATGACGGCCGCTGCCCTTTGCGGGGAATAGCATGCCGAATTCGTGGATTGATTTTCTCCCTACGCTGTTGAAAGGGGCGGAGATCACGATTGTAGTTGCTTTCTTTTCAGCCATTCTTGCGGTCGTGATGTCCTTTGCAGCCGGGTTATGCCGACTGTCGAAGCTGTGGATCATTCGCACGTTGACAGCCGTGTACGTGGAAGTCTTTCGGGGGACCTCCTTGCTGGTGCAGCTGTTCTGGTTGTATTTCGCCCTTCCGTTCATCGGCGTCGAGCTTCCGAAAATGCTGGCTGCGATCCTCGCGATCGGGTTGAACTTCGGCGCATACGGCTCGGAAATCGTTCGCAGCGCCGTGTTGGCCGTTCCGAAAGGACAATGGGAAGCCGCTGTAGCGCTTAATCTGAGGCCTTGGCAAAGACTGTGGAATGTCATATTGCCTCAAGCGTCCCTGCGAATGCTTCCCCCTTTCGGGAATCAGCTTGTGGAGCTCATCAAATCCACCTCACTGGTTTATTTCATCACGATGGCGGATTTAACGTATCAGGCGATGGTGCTCCGCAATAATTACATCTCCTGGACGACCGAGATTCTGGTGCTGCTGCTCCTCATGTATTTTGTCATTGCTACGCTCGTTTCGCTGGCAGTTCGACTGCTGGAGCGTAAATGGACAGCGGGGAGGTTATAGTCATGTGGGATTGGAACTATGTATGGGATATCCTGCCCCAGCTCTTGAGTGCATTAAAAATGACGGTATGGGTGACGATCTGCGCTTTCGCGGTGGCATTGATCATCGGATTGCTGCTTGCTTTTGCAGCGCGGAGTCGGTTTAAGGTGCTGTCACTAATAACCAAAGGAATGATCGAATTCATTCGCAATACACCGCTGCTGGTGCAGGTCTTCTTCCTGTATTACAGCCTGCCGCTTCTTACCGGAATCTCCATTCCGGCCTTCTATGCCGGGGTGATCGGTCTCGGGCTGCATTACAGCACATATCTGTCCGAGGTGTACCGATCCGGAATCGAGGGAGTGCCGAAGGGACAATGGGAGGCTGCCACAGCACTGAATTACACGAAAGCCCAAACCTGGCGAAGTATTATCCTGCCGCAAGCGGTGCCGCCGATCATTCCGGTACTCGGTAATTATTTGATTGTTATGTTTAAAGAGACGCCGATTCTATGCGCCATAACGCTTGTGGAGATGATGCTGACGGCCAAAAATATCGTGTCGCAGTCGTTCCGTGCATTTGAACCGTATACGATGGTCGGGATTCTGTTCCTGATCATCAGTTATATCGCCTCATTGCTTGTGCAAAGGCTGGAAAAACGCATGAATCTACAGCGTGGAAAATAAAAGGAGGGAATCAATTGAATGCCGTTGTGATCGATGAGCAGGCGGAAGCGTCGAAGGTGCCGCAGCAGGAGGGAAATCCCGTTACCGCTACGGGTACAAAGCCGATTGTGAAATATACCGGCGTGACCAAGTCGTTTGGTGATCTACAGGTGCTTAAAGGCATCGATCTGGAGATGCAACCTGGAGAAAAGGTGGCTGTGATCGGTCCGAGCGGATCAGGCAAAACAACGATGGGCCGGATGCTGATGACGCTGGAAGAACCCACCGAGGGAACCATCGAGGTTGATGGTGAGCTGCTCTGGCATATGGAAGAGAAGGGCAAGCTGGTTCGGGCCAATGAAAAGCATTTGCACCGGATGCGCTGCAATGTCGGCATGGTCTTTCAGCATTTCAATCTGTTCCCGCACATGAACGTGCTTCGGAATGTGACGGAGGCCCCGCGCAAAGTGCTGGGTTTATCCAAGGAGGAGGCGGAGGAGCGGGCCGTCTCCATGCTCAGTAAGGTCGGTTTGGCCGACAAATTGAAGATGTACCCGTCCAATCTGTCCGGGGGCCAGAAGCAGCGGGTTGCCATCGCCAGAGCGCTGGTCATGCGGCCAAAGGTTATGGTGTTTGACGAGGTGACCTCGGCGCTTGATCCCGAGCTGGTCGGCGAAGTGCTGGAGGTCATCCGGGAAATCGCGGAGGAAGGCGAAATGGCCATGATGCTGATTACGCATGAGATGGATTTTGCGAAGGAAATCGCGGACCGCGTCATCTTCGGAGCCGAGGGAAGGATCGTTGAGCAGGGCACGCCGGAGGAGATATTCGATAATCCCCAGAGCGAGCGGCTGCAGAGCTTCCTGCAGCGATTCCGTTCAAACGGAAATTAGTTCTGGAAAGAGGTGATTGTATAGAATGGCTGTGGATACCGATATCGAAATTGTTTACCGAAGACCGAAAGCCCGGGATGGTACCCGGGTGTGGGAGCTTATACGCGACACCGGATCGCTTGATCTGAACTCTCCCTATTGCTACATGCTGCTTGGAGATTACTTCCATGATACCTGCATGATTGCCGAGCATGAAGGAGATATCATCGGTTTTATTTCCGCCTTCCGTTCTCCTCGCAATCCGGAGACGCTGTTCGTATGGCAAGTGGCCGTTGCTAATTCGCATCGGAGGCAAGGCGTTGCAAAGGCAATGCTGACAAATCTGATGAATCAGAAGGCATGCCATGGCGTCCGTTACATTGAAGCTACGGTATCGCCGAGTAACATGGCGTCCCGTCGTTTGTTTCTCGGTTATGCCGAGGAGAAATCCATTCCCAGCACCGTAACCGTAGGTTATGGAGCAGAGATGTTCCCCGATGGAACATCCCATGAAGATGAGCCGTTATTCGTGATTGGCCCCTTTTTCAATGACATTTAAACAAATGGAGGGAACTATGGACAACCAAGTCATGGAGAAACCGAAGCTTACTGTGTTTAACAAGCTGGAATCGGAAGTAAGAAGTTATTGCCGGAGCTTTCAGACGGTTTTTGACAAGGCCCGAAATGCGAAGCTGTGGGATACGCAGGGGAATGAATACATTGATTTTTTTGCGGGAGCCGGGGCTTTGAATTACGGACATAACAATGAGAAGATTCGCGAGAAGGTAGTCGACTACATCCTGAAGGATGGCGTCACGCATAGCCTGGATATGGCTACGGGTGCGAAGGAAACGTTTCTGACCCGATTTCAGGAGATCATCCTGAAGCCGCGCGGGTGGGATCACAAAGTGATGTTTCCCGGTCCGACCGGAACGAATGCCGTAGAGGCCGCGCTCAAAATCGCCCGTAAAGTGACAGGGCGCAGCACCGTTCTGTGCTTCACGAATGCCTTTCATGGCATGTCGCTCGGATCGCTGGCGGTAACCGGCAACTCCTTCAAGCGCCAGGGTGCCGGCGTGGATCTAAGTCACTCCGTGTTTATGCCGTATGACGGTTACTTTGGTGACGACGTGGATACGATGGCATATATGGAGAAACTTCTGGATGATCCGGGAAGCGGAATTCCGCTGCCGGCCGCAGTGATCGTCGAGGCGGTGCAGGGGGAAGGCGGATTGAACGCCGCCAGCCGGGAATGGCTGCAGAAGCTTGCGCGCATCTGCAAGGATAAGGGAATGCTGCTGATTTTGGATGATATCCAGATGGGCTGCGGCCGAACCGGTCCGTTCTTTAGTTTTGATGATGCCGGTATTGAACCGGATATCATATGCCTCTCGAAATCGATTGGCGGCTTTGGCTTGCCGATGGCGATTACGCTGATCAAACCGGAGATTGATATTTGGGAGCCGGGGGAGCATAACGGTACCTTCCGGGGCAATAATCTCGGATTCGTTGCCGCAGCCGAAGCGCTGAATTATTGGAAAACGAAAGATTTTCAGCTTGATATCGGCATCAGGGAAAATCGGATTCGCCAATCATTGGAAGGCGTTGTGAAGGATTATCCTCAGCTCGGCGGCGAAATCCGCGGCAGAGGCATGATTCAGGGGGTTGCTTTCGATAAGCCGGAGCTCGCAGGCAGGCTGTCCGAGATGGCCTTCGAGCATGGACTGATTATGGAAACGTCCGGTCCGTATAGCGAAGTGGCAAAGCTAATGCCGCCGCTTACGATTGAAATGAACACATTGGCAGAGGGATTGGGGATATTTGAGAACAGTATGAAACAATTAGCAGCAGAGGAGAGGTTGTCATGATTGTTAAATATTTGGAAGAGATCGTGGATACCAAAGACGATATCGATACCCAGACATGGAACTCGAGAAGGCTTCTGCTTACAAAAGACGGCATGGGCTTCTCGCTCAATGATACCCTCATCAAGGCGGGAACGGAGACGCTGATCTGGTACAAAAACCACGTCGAAGCCGTGTACTGCATCGAAGGCGAGGGGGAAATCGAGATTGTCGGGGGTGAAACGCACCCTATTTCCCCAGGCATGATGTATGCGCTGGACGGTCACGAGAAGCATTATTTGAGAGCTCGTTCGCAGATGCGGATGGTTTGCGTATTCAATCCGCCGCTTACCGGCGCGGAAGTTCATGACGAGGAAGGAACCTACCCGCTGCTTGCCCCAAATTTGGACTAAGGAGATGATATGCGATGAGTAATAATCATGTGTCGGCCCTTCAGGAAAAAGAACTGGACGTTTATCCTTCAAGAGTGCATTCGGAACCCCGGATCCTAAAGAGACAGGATCCTGTCGTTCATTCGGAATGGACACCGGATGCTGCGTTAACGCAGGAGCAATCCGACTTCTATGAGCGCAACGGATATTTATTCCTGGAAGACTTCTTTGGTCGAGAGGAGCTGTCGGTATATCAGGCGGAAGCCCGCAGTTTGCAGGTATCGGCAAGAGAGCTGGATAAGGATGAAGTGATCCGGGAGCCGGGTGGGAACGAAGTTCGATCGGTCTTTGCGGTGCACGAGAGCCATGAAGTGTTCAAGAAGCTGTCCCGGCATCCGAGACTCTTGGCGATCATGGAGTATCTCTTGGGAAGCGAGACGTATATCCATCAATCGCGGATTAATTACAAGCCGGGCTTCACGGGCAAAGAGTTCTATTGGCACTCTGATTTCGAAACATGGCATGTTGAGGATGGCATGCCTCGTATGAGAGCTTTGAGCTGCTCCATTGCTCTGGAGGATAACTACTCTTATAACGGACCGCTTATGGTTGTGCCTGGATCGCATAAGGAATTCGTGGCCTGCATCGGCCAAACGCCGGAGAATCACTTCAAGGATTCCCTGCGCAAACAGGAATACGGCGTTCCGGATCATGACAGCCTGACACGCATGGTGCAGAAAAGCGGTATCGACACACCTGTCGGTAAAGCCGGTTCAATCGTGATTTTTGACTGCAATATTATGCATGGTTCGAACAGCAATATTACGCCGATGCCGCGCAGCAATATCTTTATGGTTTACAACAGCGTGGAGAATAAGGTCAAGCAGCCGTATTCGGGCCAGAAGCCAAGACCAGAGTACATCGCCACCCGCGATTCTTTATGATCTCGCTGTCACTTATCGGCTCCATCATCGGCATCAACGTGGTTTATGTCTCGATCTTTTCGCTGCGTCTGATTCTGATGATCAAAGGCAGGAGAGGGATCGCCTCTCTCCTGGCCATGCTGGAGGTATTCGTTTACTTGCTCGGCCTTAATCTCGTCCTGCAAAATCTGGACAATCCCTTTAATATGGCGGCCTATTGCCTGGGCTTCGGCCTTGGCGTATATGCCGGCAGTCGGATCGAAGAGTATCTGGCACTCGGGTACATCGTGGTACAGGTTATCGTGAATTCCGTTGAGACGAACCTGGCGATGAACCTGCGGGAGAAGGGGTATGGCGTGACTGCCTGGGAAGCGGACGGTAAGGATGGCAAACGGCTCGTGCTTCAAGTTCTCGTGAAACGGAAGAATGAGCGGCGGTTGATGGAGTCACTATCCAAAATGTCGCCGCAGGCGTTCATTATCTCTCATGAACCGAAGAGCTTTAAAGGCGGCTTCTGGGTACGATTGACGGAGGGACGCAAATTGTAGCACGCTTTTAACTAGAAACAGGAAAGCCTGCTTCGGACCCGTTCGGAGCAGGCTTTTTGGCTGCGGCTTTTGCCGGCCTGAACCGGTATGGAATTCGGATCAGGGGATTGCCGATATTGCTGCGAGTTATTTAGGCAAGCACCAACTCCGGTTCACTCTGGTACCAAAAAAAAGCGTAGTCGGTCATCGCGGAGGAGCTTCCGAGCTGGCGCATCATGGCAGCAATATTTCCACGATGGTAGGTGCCGTGGTTCACGACATGAAGCATGATCTCGGAGAGGCGGGTGTCCCGGATCCCGGCATAAGGATTATCCAATCGGATCATCCGTTCCAGGTCAGGATTTTGGCCCAGAAAGGCCGTGAATCGTTCGGATAGTTCGATAAACCGGAGGTTTAGGTCCTCCAGTGAAATGGACTCAAGCTCTTCCCGAAGCTGGAAGGCCTCTGTTAAAGCCTGCTGCATATCCATCCCGGACAAAATGTTGATCCATCCAAGATCCGCCGTGTAAATGTGAATCAACGCCTCGGATACGGTTGGGAAAATGCTCGTTATTTTCTGATTGTGCAATTCCCCCGGCAGCTCCAGCAGACGGTTGAATATCGCTTGGTTGGCCCATACATGGTACTCATACATTTTTACAGGATAATTCATCGTGATCGTCCCCTTTGGCTTCTTCGTTTTTGCTTTCTTGGGAACATTGTAAATAAAAAAGTATGACAGCGGACTGTCATACTTTTGTGTATACCTGCAGCATTTTTTCTAATTTGGATTGCATGAGCGTCCTTAAGCCAGCCGGCTCAATGATCTCGATATCCTCACCAAAGCTTAGCAGGGTCGACCAGAACCACCAGGAATCCGGATCTTGGACCTTGAACGTGAGACGGAGCGAGCCGTCTTCAAAAAATTCCCGCTGTACATCATAGAATTGATCCATCGCTCTGGCCAAGGCCCGGGGGGATACGTGAAGGATGACTTCCATCGCATCGGATGAAGGCTCCCAGGGATGCTGCTCCCCTCGGTCGTGCGGATTTTGCTCTTGAAGATGAGGACCGTGCGTGTGCTCCTCCGAATGCTGGTGCAAAAAGGGCTCGGCGGAGGGAGACAGCTCTGATATTCTCGAAATTCGAAATTCGCGGTAATCGGCCCTTGTTCTGCAGAAACCGTACAAATACCAGGAGCCGAATTTATACATGAGTCGCAGGGGCTCGACTTTACGGTGAATGCGTTCATTCTTGGCGCTTATGTATTGAAAGGAGATCACATGCTTGTCGGTAATGGCGCGGCGAAGAAGTCGGAGGCTTTCGTTGTAAGAGCGCCAGCTCCCGATATCCATGGACAATCCCTGCGATGCCGAATTGGCGGAACGATCAATGGTCTGCAAACGCTGAATGGTATCCATGGCCCGTTCATCCTCAAACACCGTGGACATGCTGTGCAGGATGGTGATCAAGGCGCTGACATCGTAGGAGCCAAGCAAGCTTTTGTCCATCTTGTATTGCTCCATAATGCCATAACCGCCGTTCACTCCCTGATACGATACAACGGGAATGCCGGCTGCGCAGATTGCATCAATGTCGCGGTATATGGTTCGCTGGGACACGTTATATTTCTCTGCCAGGGCAGACGCGGACAGGATCTCGTTGTTCAGCAGCATGTAAATCATGGATATGAGCCGCTCTAGTTTCATATCGCTTCAACCCCTCTTATCTTAATTGGCCTAATCTCCAATGATTCCGTATTATATCATAGGTTTTCTGAAGAAGGAGAGGAAATCCCAGACTGCCTTTTGTTCCATTCCCATCCATTTTGCCGTACAATATAAGGGAATTCTATAATACAAGGAGTGTGAGCCTTATGGCCCGTACCAAAACGCAAAAAGCGCTCCGCAAAGCGGAACGTGCCGGAACATGGTCAGCCGTCTCAATGAGAAAGACCAACGAAGATTACAGTGCGCTGTCACAGCATGTGAGAGTAAAGCCGACGAAACAGGAACAATTGAATAAGATCAAACACAGAAAGCGGATCGGAGACGATGGCGCTTTTTTTGTTGGTTTCGGAGGATGTGATATAGTACGCTAGAGAGGTTAGTTCAGGATGGAGGTTTAGGATGGCGAAGCAAAAATATTATGTAGTCTGGGTAGGTAAAGTGCCCGGAATTTATACAAGCTGGGGCGACTGCCAGCAGCAGGTCAATCAGTTTACAGGTGCGAAGTTCAAGGCGTTTGAATCCCGGAGCGAAGCGGAACAGGCCTATGCGGCCGGTTATAAAAATTACTGGGGGCAGCAGTCCGGAGGTAAATCGGGCAGCTCAGGCTCCAAAAACTACAAGCGAAACAGCGCAACTGCTGCCGAAGAACCGGGTGAGATCGATTATGACAGCATTTCCGTAGATGTGGGGACGCGAGGAAACCCGGGACCCGTCGAGTACAAAGGCGTGGATACGCAGACGGGAGATATTCTGTTCTCGTGCGGACCGATTTCGAAGGGAACGAACAATCTCGGCGAGTTTCTGGCCATCGTCCACGCACTGGCTTATTTGAAGAAAATCGGCAGCACCAAGACGGTGTACAGCGATTCCATGAATGCGCTCAAATGGCTGAAGCAGAAGAAGGTGGTCTCCACGCTTCCGCGCGATGAGTCAACCCAAGAGATCTGGGATCTGGTGGACCGGGCCGAGCACTGGCTTCGAACCAATACATATGAGAACAAGGTGCTGAAATGGCAAACGAAGAGCTGGGGAGAGATTAAGGCCGATTACGGGCGCAAGTAACGAGGGAGAGCAGAAGGGAGCCGTTCGAAGCTATATAAAGGGTGGTTTTAGATATCGACGTCTTTATGAGCGGACGGGCACCTTACTATTAAAAAGCGAAGACAGGGAGGAGGCTTCCCTGTTCTCGCTTTTTTTTATATGCCATGATTCCGGGTTCATGCGGAAAAATCCAAATCAACGCATGTGGATAATTAACACAAAAGACTTACCTCACATCGGAAGAACTGTGCATAACATCTTGAATAAGTTCGTTATACACAGAGTTATGAACATTATCCCCGTTCGTTCCACACAAACTGAACTTCCGATTTTTTATTTCAAGGAAGTTATCCAGCGTTTGTGAACAAATGTGGAGAAGTGCAAGGATAACTCCCTATTAACTTGGAGGGGTGGCGGGTTATCCCCAACGCCGAAGGTCAACCGTTAAACGCTTCCTTGTTCTATCCACGACGATACGACGACCATAACGCAGGGAGCAGCAACGGGTAAGCCAAGCTTATTCCTTCTCGCGGACCTGCTTATAGTATTGATTCGGGGACATGCCGACGTATTTTTTGAAGATCTTGCTGAAATAGAATGGATCCTCCAGGCCGGTCAGATACCCGATCTCACCGAAGCTAAGGTGCGTGGCCTCGATTAATTCCTTTGCATGATTGATTCGTACCTGATTCACATATCGCATGATCGTATGACCGGTAAGCTTGGCGAATACCCGATTGATGTAATCATAATTGCATTCGAAGCGCTGTTCGATATCCGAGCTGATGATTTTCTCGGCGTAATGTTCATGAATGTAGTCGAGCAGTGCATGCACCTTCATATAGGACTTGGTATGCGGGCTGTTCTTCTCCAGCTCATCGAACAGGCTCTCCCGGGACAGCTCGATCAGCATTTCCATGAATTTGAGCGCGGTCAAACTGCGGTTAAAGTGCTTCCGCCTATATAGCTGCAGCATTTCGCCGAGGGCATGGTACATATGATGAAGGCTTTTTTTCTGGATTAGCGTGCAGGTCTTGGGGAAATATAGCTGCCTGCTGTCGTTCTTGCCTGCCGTCTCGTTCTCGCCCATGATCCACTGCTTGGCCAGCAAGGGTAAGGGACGCTCGGGCGCTTGACGAATATCGGGGTGTTCAAAATGAATATAGTAGTAGTCGCAGGAATGCTTCTGGGTTCCCTCGTGGTCCAAATGCGGTTCAAGGACCAGTAAGTCGCCTTTTTTGAGCACATGGGAAACGCCGTTCTCCCGCATATGAAGCTCGCCGCTCTTCACGAAATACAGAATATACTCGTGTGTGTTCCGCTTAAAATGAATCCAGGGGTTCTTGTAGGAGACAAATCCCATCAGTTTGATTCTCGGCACATAGTCAGCGTTCATCGATAGCACGCATTCCACCCTCTCTCCCAAAAAAACGCGAAGTCGTTTTTGTACAAAAAGAGTAACTTTCACACATTCCCGTTCATTGTAACACAGCCTATACTTAGGATGAATGTATAAGAGGTCGCTGGATTTCAATATTAAAGGAGGCCACTACCCTTGGCTAATATCAATGTAACGGTATGGAATGAATACCGGCACGAGAGACATAATGAACAGATCGCTAAGATTTACCCTGAAGGCATCCACCGTACGATTGCCGATTTTCTGGGAAAGGATGCACAGTTCGTCGTACGCACCGCCGTATTGGATGATCCGGAACACGGCTTGACGGATGAGGTGCTCGCTTCAACGGATGTTCTGATCTGGTGGGGGCATGTGGCTCACGGTGAAGTACGGGATGATATCGTGGAAAAAGTGCGTCAGCGCGTATTGGACGGCATGGGAATCATCGTCCTGCATTCCGGTCACGGCTCGAAGATTTTTCAGCGCCTCCTCGGCACGAACACAGGCGCCCTGAAATGGCGCGATGACGGCGAGAAGGAACGGTTGTGGGTCATCGATCCCAGCCATCCGATCGTAAGCGGACTTGGAGAATATATCGAGGTTCCGCAGGAGGAAATGTACGGTGAGCGCTTTGAAATCCCGGCACCGGATGAACTGGTGTTTGTCTCCTGGTTCGAAGGCGGCGAGGTGTTCCGCAGCGGCTGCTGCTACAAGCGCGGACGCGGCAAGCTGTTCTATTTCAGACCGGGTCATGAAGCATTCCCTACTTACCATCAACCTGAAATTCAACAGGTAATTGCCAACGCCGTGGCCTGGGCGGCGCCGATCCAAGGCGCGAAGACCTCCTATGGCCGGGTATCTCCACTCGAATACGTTCAGCCGGTATAGGCTGATCCTTTGCAAGCGTCCATATCAATGGTGTATCCCTGAAACGTCAGGAATACAATCGTTGATCGGGCGCTTGTTTGTTCATAACGACGTCCGCTATCGAAATCATCAGCATAACGATGTATAATGAACCCAATTCGATTACGACATAATAAAAGTGGGTTGGATCATGGATCAGGATAAACAGCGCCTTAGCATTGAGGCGGCAAGATTGTATTATATGTCGGATTACAGCCAGCAGGATATCGCGACAAGGCTCGGTGTTTCACGTCCTACGGTCTCCAGGCTTCTTCAGCACGCCAAGGAGCAGGGCTACGTGCAGATCAGCATCGTGGACCCTCTCGAGGACCTGGACGCTTTGGGCGAAGGAGTGAAGAAGAAGTACGGCCTGGAACAGGTGCTGGTGAGTTATTCTCCCATTAATGAATACCGTGAAATCCAGAAGCATATCAGCAAAAGGGCAGCCGATTACCTGCATGAAACGGTCCAGGATGCCGACATCATCGGCGTGACCTGGGGAACGACCATGCATGCCGTTGCGCTTCAGCTGCAGCAGAAGCCCGTTCGGGGCGTCGAGGTCGTGCAGTTGAAGGGCGGCGTCAGTCATTCGCATGTGAACACGTATGCCGCAGAGATCGTCAATCTGTTTGCCGAGGCGTACCACACGATGGCGAGATATTTGCCGCTGCCCGTCATCTTTGACACCACCGAGCTGAAAGAGATGGTGGAGAGGGACCGGCATATCCAGCGGATTATCCAATTAGGCAAACAAGCGAACATCGCCATGTTCACGGTGGGTACCGTTCATGAGGATGCGCTCCTGTTCAGACTTGGCTATCTTAGCAAGGAGGAACAGAAGCTGCTGCAGCGGATCGGCGCGGGCGATATTTGCTCCCGGTTTTTTGATGCGGAGGGCACGGTGTGCAGCGAGGATATTAACAACCGTACAGTGGGCATCGATTTGGAAGATTTGCGCCACAAGGAGCAATCCATTCTCGTGGCAGGCGGGCAGCGTAAGGTAGATGCCATTCGAGCCGCGCTAATCGGCAAATATGCAAACATCCTGGTGACGGACCAGTTTACGGCGCAAGCTTTGTTATCATAAAAAGTTTGACATATTGTCAAAATTTACAGCACCTCGTTCAGGGAGATTCGAACCGGTTACGGCTTCAAACTTACCTGGACGGGGTGTTTTTTGTGCGCAGATAATTGATGACCCTTGCTTAATAGGAGGCCGATTCTTTGTTTCTGTTTACCCTGATCGGGTATAGAGCATAGTAAACGGAGGGAATTGTTAGATTATTCCTGAATGAGGGCTTGTCGTTTTAGTTAACAATGATAAATATCATTGCCATAAATCGGAATGAACATATTTTCAATATGTGTTTTACATATGTTCAAGGCTGTGATATGATGGTCCCGTCTAAAGGATTAAGCGTTATGATAGCGCTTTTACAAATTACTAAAAAAACAGATTAAGGAGTGTTTTAACCAGATGAATATAGCAGGAATGATCGACCACACGCTCTTGAAGGCGGATGCAACCCAAGCCGAGATTGCGAAAATTACGGAAGAGGCCAAAAAGTACGGATTTGCTTCGGTTTGCGTGAACCCGACTTGGGTATCCTACTGTGCTGAGCAGCTGGCGGACACCAACGTCAAAGTATGCACGGTCATCGGTTTTCCTCTGGGAGCTACGACATCCGCAGTAAAAGCTTTTGAAGTGAAGGATGCTATCGCGAACGGGGCTACGGAGGTTGATATGGTCATCAACATCGGTGCGCTCAAAGATCGTAACGATGAGCTTGTGTTGAACGATATTCAGGCTGTAGTGGATGCAGCAAAGGGCAAAGCCCTGGTCAAGGTTATTATTGAGACAAGCCTTCTGACAGAAGAAGAGAAGGTACGTGCGTGCCAGCTGTCCGTGAAAGCGGGAGCCGATTTTGTGAAGACGTCAACAGGGTTCTCCACGGGCGGAGCCACACCGGAAGACGTAGCCTTGATGCGCAAAACCGTTGGCGAGAACACCGGCGTGAAGGCTTCCGGCGGCGTGCGCAGCAAGGAAGATATGGACCGCATGATCGAAGCAGGCGCAACGCGTATCGGAGCAAGCTCCGGTGTGAAAATTATGGAGGGCGGTCAATCCAGCTCTTCCTACTAAATGAAGTTGCAAATATCCGGTTTTCGATGATTCGGTAGACGTGTCATATCAAAAAAACACCTATGGGGGAACAACGACGATGAAATATATAATCGCCATACTAGGTTTGCTGGTCGTATTCGGTCTTGCGTTCCTTATCAGCAATGATAAGCGCCACATCCGTTACCGTCCGCTGGCTGTCATGATTGTGCTGCAGCTGATCCTTGGATTTTTTCTGCTGAACACGAATTTCGGCGAGTATCTTGTTAAAGGGATAGCGAATACGTTTGAAGCGCTGCTGAGCTATGCCGGAGCCGGGATCGAGTTTGTGTTTGGCGGCATTGCCAATGAAGGTGCGGGTCCGTTCTTCCTGAACGTTTTGCTGCCGATCGTGTTTATTTCCGCATTGATTGGTATACTTCAATATATTAAGGTACTGCCGTTTATCGTAAGATATATCGGTCTCGTCTTGAGTAAAGTCAACGGCATGGGCAAGCTGGAGTCTTACAATGCGGTAGCTTCCGCGATTCTGGGGCAATCCGAGGTGTTTATTTCGGTAAAAAAACAGATTGCCCTCATTCCGAAGCATCGGATGTATACATTGTGTGCTTCCGCCATGTCCACCGTATCGATGTCGATCGTCGGGGCATACATGACCATGATCGAGCCGCGGTATGTGGTGACCGCGCTTGTGCTTAACCTGTTTGGCGGATTTATCATCGCTTCCATCGTCAACCCTTACAAGGTAGAGAAGGAAGAGGATATCCTGGAGGTGCAGGAGGAAGAGAAGCAATCCTTCTTCGAGATGCTGGGTGAATACATCATGGACGGCTTCAAGGTAGCGATTACCGTTGCTGCGATGCTCCTCGGTTTCGTTGCGTTGATTGCGATGATCAACGGCATCTTTGATATGATTTTCGGGATTACCTTCCAAGAGCTGTTGGGATTCATTTTTGCCCCATTTGCTTTTGTCATGGGCGTACCTTGGAAAGAGGCAGTGGATGCAGGCAGCATCATGGCTACGAAGCTGGTATCGAACGAGTTCGTAGCGATGCTAGACCTGGCCAACTTCACGGATATGTCCGAACGCACTGTGGGAATCGTATCGGTATTCCTGGTGTCCTTTGCCAACTTCTCCTCAATCGGCATCATTGCCGGCGCGGTCAAAGGCCTGAACGAGAAGCAGGGGAACGTGGTTGCCCGTTTCGGCCTCAAGCTGCTGTACGGCGCAACGCTGGTGAGCGTGCTGTCGGCAACGATTGCGGGACTGTTCCTGTAAGCAAGGCATGGAAGGATAACAACAAGCGAGCCTTATGGATAGTTTTGATGTAAAAACTCATTATATGAGGGGGATCACTTGGATATGGAACGTTTTGATCGAATTCATTTAATTGTATTGGACTCTGTAGGTATCGGCGAAGCACCGGATGCGGCTGATTTTGACGATATCGGATCCGACACGCTGGGTCATATTGCCCGCGAATGCGGCGGGCTCAACATGCCGAATATGGCTGCGCTCGGTCTGTCCAACATTCGGGAAATCGAGGGAATCCCTGCTGCGGATCAACCTCGGGCTTACTATACGAAGATGCAGGAAGCTTCGAATGGCAAAGACACCATGACAGGCCACTGGGAGATCATGGGCTTGTATATTGATACGCCATTCCGCGTATTCCCGGACGGGTTTCCGGACGAGCTGATCCAGCGCATTGAAGAGAAGACCGGACGCAAGGTCATCGGCAACAAGCCGGCCAGCGGAACGGAGATTATCGAAGAGCTTGGCGAAGAGCATGTAAAAACGGGAGCGCTGATCATTTATACCTCTGCGGATTCCGTGCTTCAAATCGCTGCGCATGAGGATATCGTTCCACTGAAAGAGCTGTACGAAATCTGCGAGTTCTGCCGCGAAATCACGCTGGAGGATCCTTATATGCTTGGCCGGATCATCGCCCGTCCTTTCAGAGGCGAGGTGGGGAGCTTCAAGCGTACGGCGAATCGGCATGACTATGCCTTGAAGCCTTTCGGACGTACCACGATGAACGAGATGAAGGATGCTGGTCTTGACGTCATCGCCCTCGGAAAAATCTCCGACATTTATGATGGCGAAGGCATTACGAAGGCGGTCAGAACCGTATCGAATATGGACGGCATGGATAAAATGGTGCAAACCCTAGGTGAACCGTTCAAGGGTCTGAGCTTCCTGAACCTCGTGGATTTCGATGCCGTGTACGGACATCGGCGCGATCCGCAAGGATATGGCCAAGCGTTGGAGGATTACGATCATCGCCTCCCCGAGGTATTTGAGAAAATGACGGAGAATGATCTTCTGATCATCACGGCCGACCACGGGAATGATCCTACCTACAAGGGCACGGACCATACGCGTGAATACGTGCCGCTGCTCGTATATTCTCCTCGCTTTACGGAAGGCAAGGAGCTGCCGCTTCGCAAAACCTTTGCCGACATTGGCGCCACGGTTGCCGACAACTTCGGCGTGAAGCTGCCGGAGCACGGAACCAGCTTTTTGAATGATTTGAAATAATCGAATAAGTGGAGGAATGGGACATGAGTACACATATTGGAGCGAAACCGGGAGATATCGCCGAGTCGATTCTGCTGCCAGGCGACCCGCTGCGGGCTAAATTTATTGCCGAGACGTATTTGGAGGATGTGACCTGCTACAACGAAGTGCGGGGCATGCTCGGATTTACGGGAACCTACAAAGGAAAACGCATCTCCGTGCAAGGTTCGGGCATGGGCGTGCCTTCCATCGGGATTTATGTCAATGAACTCATTCGGGATTATGGCGTGAAAAACTTGTTCCGTGTCGGAACCTGCGGCGCGATGCAGGAGCATGTTCATGTACGCGACGTCATTCTGGCCCAGGCGGCGTGCTCGGATTCCGGCATGAACCGTCACCACTTTAACGGTTATGATTTCTCCCCGATCGCCAGCTTCCCGCTGCTGCTGGGCGCGTATGAGCGCGGCAAGGAGAAAGGCCTGAAGATGCATGTCGGCAACGTGTTCACGTCCGATGTGTTCTACCGCGAGGACAAATCCGTGGTGGAGAAGCTGATGCAGCATGGCGTGCTCGGCGTGGAAATGGAGACAACGGCGCTCTACACGATTGCCGCACGTTTCGGCGTAAACGCCCTGACGATCCTGACCGTAAGCGATCATTTGCTCACAGGGGAAGAGACTTCTTCCGAGGAGCGGCAAACGACGTTTAACGAGATGATGGAAGTGGCTCTTGATACGGCGATTTCGCTGTAAGGAAACTGCCCCGACGAAGAAAGCGGGTTTGTTTTGGAGAAGCGAAGCGGTCGCCTTTGCCCCACGGATTCCAACAATATTAACAATATAAGGAATCTGAGGGCAACAGCGATCGGATCCGCATTTGTAGTGATGCCCGTGGAAGGAATACAATCATCGCAAACAGTGAGGAGAATGTACGATGAGAATGGTTGATTTAATTGCGAAGAAACGCGACGGCAAGGAACTGACAACAGAAGAGATCAATTTCTTTATCGACGGATATACCAAGGGAGACATTCCCGACTATCAGGTGAGCGCCATGAACATGGCGATATATTTCCAGGACATGTCCGACCGGGAGCGGGCGGACTTGACGATGGCGATGGTAAACTCCGGCGAAACGATTGATCTGTCCGCAATTGAGGGGATCAAGGTCGATAAGCATTCCACCGGGGGCGTAGGCGACACGACGACGCTTCTACTGGCTCCGCTCGTAGCGGCTCTGGATATTCCGGTAGCGAAGATGTCCGGACGCGGCCTCGGTCATACCGGAGGAACGATCGACAAGCTGGAGTCCATCGAAGGATTCCATGTGGAGATCAGCAAAGACGAATTTGTGAACCTTGTGAATCAACATAAAATCGCCGTCATCGGCCAAACCGGAAACCTCACGCCGGCGGATAAAAAACTGTACGCACTCCGGGATGTGACGGCTACCGTCAACTCCATTCCGCTGATTGCCAGCTCCATCATGAGCAAGAAGATCGCCGCTGGCTCGGATGCGATTGTGTTGGACGTTAAAACCGGCGCAGGCGCGTTCATGAAAACGGTGGAGGATGCCAAGGAATTGGCACACGCCATGGTCAGCATCGGCAACAACGTAGGCCGCAAAACGATGGCAGTCATCTCCGATATGAGCCAGCCGCTTGGCGCCGCGATTGGCAACTCGCTGGAGGTGCAGGAAGCGATTGATGCACTTCGCGGCGAGGGACCGAAGGATCTGGAGGAGCTGTGCCTGGCTCTGGGCCGGCAGATGGTTTACCTTGCGCAGAAGGCAGATTCGCTTGAAGATGCCGAAGAGAAGCTCAGAGAGGTTATCCGGAACGGCAAGGCACTGGAGAAGTTCAAGGAATTCATTCAGAACCAAGGCGGAGACCCGTCCGTGGTGGATCATCCGGACCGTTTGCCGAAGGCGCAATATCTGATTGAGCTTCCTGCACGGCAGGACGGCGTTGTCGCCGAGCTGGTAGCGGATGAGATCGGTACCGCAGCGATGCTGCTTGGAGCCGGCCGCGCGACGAAGGAATCCGAGATTGATCTGGCTGTAGGCCTGATGCTGAACAAGAAGGTCGGCGATGCCGTGAAGAAGGGTGATTCCCTTGTAACCATTCATGCTAACCGCGAGAACGTGGATGACGTGAAGCAGAAGCTGTATGAAAGCATTCGGATTGCAGATCATGCGGATGCGCCTGTATTGATTTATGACATCGTGACGGAGTAAGGGAAGCCTAATCCGTAGCGAGTCATATTCGGAACAGCTCATTTTCCAAGCTATGCCGATACAACCTGCCCTCCCGTGTTTTATGAACGGGAGCAGGTTTTTTTGGCGGTCCCGTCATAAAACGGGTAGGGGCCCTCATAAGATGGTAGTGGGGAAAACGTAAGGCATTTAACGGGAGAGGGAGATGTGTAGCCCGGGCAAGAGCCATCCTGCTTGAAGGAGGCTTTTGGCCATGACCATCGATCAGTTGATTGCTTTGCTGGCACTTATCGTTATGATCATTGGACTTGCGGTGAAGAAGGAGTCTTAACCCGTGAGTCCGGGAGGGCTGCTGCTAAGTAGAAATTCTACTGATGCAGCAGTCTTTTTCTTTTGATAGGTTGATAGAGTTCGATATAAGTCATATACTTAGAATGCAATGTTCTCCATTATTCATCATTTATTGGGAGGAAACCATGCTCTATTTTGCAGCGTTTGTCATATCCATGGTGCTGGTATTGGTACTGATTCCGCCATTTCGTAAACTTGCGATCAAGCTTGATTTTGTGGACAAGCCAAGACCGGACAGCGAGCGGAAAATACACCGCGAGCCGATACCGCTGACAGCGGGGGTCGCCATATTTATCGGATTTTTCATCACTTATTTTGCGCTTACCGGCGCCATTTCAAGGGAAGCGGTAGGCATCTTTATCGGTAGTGCTCTTATTCTTGGCATCGGACTTGTGGATGATTGGTATAAGTCCCAAGGCAAGGAGCTGGCTTCGCTGCCGAAGCTCATTGTACAGGTCAGCGCAGCCGTTGTTGTATACAGCTATGGCATCGCGTTTGAAGGATTCAACAATCCGTTTACGGGTCAGTATATTAACCTGCCGGAATGGCTGCAGCTCATCTTAACGATTTTGTGGATTTTTGGTGTAACGACAGTTATTAATTTCTCGGATGGCATCGACGGCCTTGCTGGAGGGCTCTCCGCCATATCCGGAGGCACGCTGTTTGTTGTGGCGATTACGCTGGGCAGAGGCGAATCCGCGCTGCTGGCCGTCATTCTCGTAGGTGCTGCGCTGGGATATTTACGATATAATAAGCCGCCGGCTCGAGTGTTTATGGGGGATGCCGGTGCAACCTTCCTCGGGTTCATACTCGGGATCATTGCCCTGGATGGTGCGTTTAAAGGTGCAACTCTGGCGTCCTTATTCGTTCCGATCTTCGCACTGGGCGTACCGATCTTCGATAATATCATTGTGGTCATCCGCAGAATGCTTCAGTCCAAGCCGATCTATCAGGCCGATGCATCGCAGGCGCATTATCGTTTGCTGGCAACGGGGCTCAATCAGAAGCAGACATTGGTATTTCTGTGCTTGCTGAATCTCTGTTTCGGTCTGGCTGCCATCATACTTGCCATGAATGGCGCCGCCTGAGGCGTATAAGCCTGACATAAGCTTTTTCCGGTGCGTTATTGAAGTCTCGTCTCCAAATGGATGTTGGTGGCGGGGCTTTTTTTAGAGATAAGAAAGTATAAACTTCAGAGGCTTACCCTCCTTATCTCGCAAGAAAAACTTCCGCTAAATGTGGTCAGTCTCCTGAGAAAGTACGTCGATATTCGTTTTTCTTTAGATATCAGAAAGTATAAACTTCGAAGCATGGACCTTCCTGATATCGCAAGAAAAACTTCCGCTAAATGCGGTCTGTCTCCTGAGAAAGTACGTCGATATTCGTTTTTCTTTAGATATCAGAAAGTATAAACTTCGAAGCATGGACCTTCCTGATATCGCAAGAAAAACTTCCGCTAAATGCGGTCTGTCTCCTGAGAAAGTACGTCGATATTCGTTTTTCTTATTACAATGGTAGAAGGGTACGAACAGGAGGTTGCGCATGAATGATATAACAGGCAAAATCGTCATGATAACAGGGGCGAACTCCGGCATGGGTTTGGCTGCGACAGTGGAGCTGGCAAAAAGCGGAGCGCATGTGATCATGGCTTGTCGTAGTCAATCGAGGGGCGAAGCGGCTCTTCGGCAAGCGTTGCAGGAGAGCGGCAGCTCGAACATCGAGCTGATGACGCTGGATTTGGGGTCTTTTGATAGCATCAGAGCGTTTGCTTCCGACTTTAAGGCCAAATATGACAGACTCGATGTATTGGTGAACAACGCGGGTGTGGTCACCATCAAGCGGGAATTGACGCAGGACGGATATGAGGCCATGATGGGGGTCAATCATCTGGGGCATTTTTTGCTGACGAACGAACTGCTGGAGCCTCTTCAGCATGCCCGGCAGGGGAGGATCGTGAACGTATCCTCTGGCGCGCATAAAGTGGGCAGCATCCATTTTGATGACCCTAATCTCGATAAGGGATTTAATGTGGCCAAAGGGTACGCGCAGTCCAAATTGGCGAATATTCTATTCACGAAGGAGCTGGCGCGTCGGCTGCAGCCGACAAGGGTCACGGTCAATACGCTCCATCCTGGCGCCGTCAGCACCAGCATTGGCGTAAACAGGGATACAGGCTTTGGCAATGCGGTTCACAAGATGCTTCGCCCGTTCTTCTTAACGCCCCTTGAAGGAGCTCGGACAACGATATACTTGGCTTCAAGTCCTGAAGTGGAGCATGTGACGGGGGAATACTACGTCAAATGCAAACCGGCCAAAATCACCGAGAAGGCAAGGGATCCGAAGCTGGCCGCTCGTCTGTGGGAGTGGAGTGAACAACAGGTAGGATGGAAGTCGGACCAGGGTCGATGAATTTACGCGTTCCAAAAGGCCCGGCTCCACGAGTGAGGTTATAACTGAAATGATCCGATAAGGGCATGAACGGACAATGAGGAACGACGAGACCAACCGGCCTACAGGATGGTGACGACTACAAGTATAGTGGCGAACGAATAAACGGGATATCTCCAGATCAACATGATCTGAGGATATCCCGTTTCATTTTACGTTAGATGTTCATCATAGGCCGTAGAAGCGCACACGTTATGTTACTTCGTCGTTTTCATATCGATCGCGCTGCGCACAAATCCGCTGGTGCCGTCAAGCAGTTTGGACGCTTCCGAGGCACTGACATTAGCCAGCAGCATCACGATAGCGGTTTTGACGTGGGCGCCGGCTTCATGGTACGCCTTCTCCACAGCATCCTCTGATGCTCCGGTTGCCAGGGTAATGATTCGTTTGGCGCGGTGCACAAGCTTGTTATTGGACGGGTTGAGGTCGACCATCAGGTTTTTGTACACCTTGCCGATTCGAATCATGGCGGTCGTTGTCAGCATGTTCAGAATCAGCTTTTGCGAAGTACCGGCCTTCATGCGCGTGGAGCCCATAATTACTTCGGGTCCGACAACAGCTTCAATTACAAAATCCGCGTACTGATGCATCGGCGATTCGTAGTTATTACAGAGTCCGATGACAACGGCTCCACGCTCTTTGGCGCGTCTCATCGCCCCAAGAACGTAGGGTGTTCGGCCGCTTGCAGCGATGCCGATGACAACATCCTTTTCGTTGATACCGTTTTCATTGATATCCTGTTCACCTAACTCTTCGCTATCCTCGGCACCTTCGATAGCTTCCTTCACGGCTCTGAAACCACCTGCGATCAATCCCTGCACCATGGAAGGGTCTGTTCCGTAGGTAGGCGGACACTCGGAGGCGTCCAGAATCCCGATTCGACCGCTGGTTCCGGCACCTATATAGAACAATCTGCCGCCCTTCTGGAAAGCTTCCACGACGAGATCTGCAGCTCTGGCTATAAGAGGAATAAGCTCGCGGATCGCATCAGTGATCAGGCTATCCTCGCTATTGATGAGGATCATAATTTGTTCTGAGCTCAACTGATCAATGTTCTGCGTATTTTCATGAGGCTGTTCGGTTGTCAATTGACTTAGAATATTCGTCATGAGACAGGTCTCCTTTTTTGCCTTGGAATATGGACGGGCACTGATGTAAAGCTACAGCAAGTCAGAGACGCCGTCTGTAAATAGCTTGCAGGCTAACAGAGCCGCACCATGGGCGGGTGTACGTTCACGATTTCCTTCAGGGAACCGGAGGCGGGGATAACGCGATAGCAGAATGCCGGCGTACGTTTCCCGAAACAATGGCGAATGTTTGAAGATCGAGCCGATCCGTACGAGTTCACTCTCAGCGAATTCAGCTTGCTGCCTGATGAGAGCGCTTGTTGTATCGGCCAGTTCTGCTGCCTGCTGCCGGAGGATACGGTCTGCCGCTTCATCACCGGCTTCGGCTGCTTCTATGCAGCAGCGGGCGAAGGAAGCGATATCCTGTTTCGTTATAGCGGGCTGGTAAATGTAAGATTTGAGATCGGTAATATGCTGGAGAGGATAGGCTGCAACAATCAGGCTGCTCATGATGGTGGGTGGCAAAATGCCCTCATGGCTCTTAATGACGGTTTTCAGAGTTTGAAGTCCGATCTGATAACCGCTGCCTTCGTCTCCAAGAAGATGTCCCCAGCCACCGACGCGGTGAATGTCTCCCGATTTGGTTATAGCGTAGGTATTGGATCCGGTTCCCGAGATCGCAAGGATTCCATACTGTCGTTCCAGTACGGCCATTAATGAAATTTCGGCTTCCGAGCGCATGTAAATATGCATCGAGAGCTGCCGCTGCTGGAGATAGGAATGAAGGAAAGACTGAACTTGGCGTCGTTCATCTGCAGAGCTCACACCTGACATTCCAAGACATATTGATGTGAATAATAATGACTTATCAAAAAGAGGTGCCAGAAGCCCATCCAACACCGTTCGGAGTTCCTCCATCGCTTTATTAAAGGTTACAATATAAGGATTGGTGGAACCTCCGGTATACCGGGACAACACTTCTCCAGCGCTATTGATAACGGTTGCTTCAGTCTTGGTACCGCCACCATCAACACCGATAAAAATTTCCATATTGAACCACTTCGCTTTCTATATCCAGTATAGGAGAAAACCGAAGTGTTGTAAAATAAAATTTTAAATCATTAATTAAGTATTGAAATATAATTTCATACAATTTATAATGAACTCAATCCACTGATGTTGAAAGCGATACCAGTCATGCTTTCATTCAAGATGTGTAAAGTAATATTACATAGTAGTGACCGTCAGAGGATGATTTGTAAAGGGGGGCAAGAAATGAACGGCGGATTGGTTCGATTGCGTGAGGTGTATGATTCATTAAATCCGTCCGAGCGCAAAGTTGCAGCCTTCATTTTGCAGGAACCGGCAGAGATGATACAGATGTCGGTCGCGGATCTTGCAGTCCGAAGCGGTTCCAGTCAGGCTGCCATTGTGCGCCTGTGCAAAACGATGGGTTTCAAGGGCTATCAGGATCTGAAGCTGAAGGTAGCCGGAGACTTGCAGGAGCCATTAGCCACCGGGTATCAGGATATCCGGCCCAATGACAGCATTTCTGCAATTATACAGAACGTCTCGAACAACAACATTCAATCGATTCGGGATACGATGAAGATTATGGAGGAAGGGAAGGTGGAAGAGGCCGTTCTGGCCCTCGATCAGTCGAAGCGCATTTTCATGTTCGGGGTAGGGGCTTCAAATCTGATCGGGATGGATGCCCAACAGAAATTTTTGCGGATTAATAAGGTATGCATATCTTTTCCGGACCCTCATGTTCAACTCACCTCGGCGGTGCTGCTGACTCCAGATGATGCGGCCGTATGCATTTCCTACTCCGGTGAAACGGATGAAGTAATCCGCGCAGCAGCGATTGCGAAGGAGAAGGGATGCAAGACGATTGGCATTACCAAATACGGCGATTCTACCCTGAGCCGATCGGTGGACATTCCCTTGTACACTTCCTCCACGGAGAACGAGATTCGCAGTGGCGCGATGTCCTCTCGTATTACGCAGCTTAATCTTATCGATATTTTATATCTTGGCGTCGCCAGCCGGAATTACGAGAATTCAGTGAAATACCTGGATGAGAGCCGGCAAGCGATCAAGCGGTTGTAGTTCATAGCGAAAACCACAAATATATAAATGATAAGGGGAGTAGTACATGAAGAAAAAAGGTTGGCTTACATTGTTGGCTTCTTTAATGCTCGTGTTTACCGCAGCTTGCGGCGGTTCCGGCGGGGCGAAGACTCCGGAAGGCGGAACAGGAA
This sequence comes from Paenibacillus sp. JZ16, assembly GCF_015326965.1. NCBI lineage: Bacteria > Bacillati > Bacillota > Bacilli > Caryophanales > Paenibacillaceae > Paenibacillus > Paenibacillus sp. JZ16. The sequence continues at coordinate 3,499,666 of NZ_CP017659.1, read as the reverse complement.
CCACTTCGGAAGGAAATGGTGAAGCCGCACCGAAGCAGGATACGGTTGTCGTCTGGACTTATCCGGTACATGGTAAATACGAAGATGAGTTGAAAGAGCATGTAGCGGATCTGAAAGAAAAATATCCGCATATTACGGTCCAAACCGAAGTGCTCTCCTGGGCTGAAGGTCCGAAGAAGTTCGACGTGGCCCTGAATGCCGGTAACCCGCCTGATCTTTACTTCCACGCGGTGGATGGCGCTTATGTAGATACAGGCCTGGCACTGGAACTGACCCCTTATATTACGGACGAGATCAAAAACGACTACCTGCCGGGAACGCTTGAGCTGGGTCAAATCCAGGGCAAGCAGTATGGGCTTCCGCTGTACCAATCCCTTTGGGCTTGGGGCGGCAACAAGAAGATCCTCGAAGAAGCGGGAATCGACTGGAAGGCCATTCAAGAGAACGGCTGGACCTGGACCGAGTTCAAGGCAGCTGCCGAGAAGTTGACCAAGAAGCTTCCTAATGGCAATACGCAATATGCGCTCGTAACGGACGGCACTTCGCTGGACTTCATGGAAATGCTGACGCGCAGCAACGGCATGCCGGACGTATTGAACGATAAAGGCGAGTTCCAATGGAACGACGAACGGATTCTGGATACGATGACCTTCGTGTCGGATCTGATGAAAGCCGGTCATCTGCCTGCCGAGACTGCCGCGATTACGCCGGCAAAACGGATGGACCTGTTCTACGCCGAGGAAGCCGCGATCGTGTCCAAGGCGATCCCTTACTATGACGTGATGCTGCAGAACCGTGCGAAGGATATCGACAGCGGTACGGTCCAAGGCGCGAAAATCGACTTCGTTCTGCTGCCGGTTCCGCATAATGACGGGGCTGAGCGGAAGACATCCATGTTTGGTGAAGGTTATGTAGCGTTCAAGCAGAAGAAGGATAAAGGCGAAGAGCATGCAAAGAACACATTCCTGATCATGGAAGGATTGAGCGGGGCGAAAGCCGGTAATTCCGCCAACGAATTGGTATTGCCTTTCGTACGTAAATCCCAGGCGGAGTTTTATGAAGGTAAAGGACTCGGTACGGAATCTACAATTAAGGCAGCGGAAATTTTCGCAAACTTCAAGGAAATTCCGGTGACTCTGAACCTTGATGCAGAAGCTTCAGGTAATCAGAAGAAGTTTAAGGAGCAAGTGGTGAAGCCGAATATCCAAGCGCTGTTCTCGGGTGAGAAGACGCCGGAGCAGATCGCACAAGACTTCAAGGACAAAGGCAAACAAATTTTAGGACAGTAATTGAAGTTATAAGGGGGTGTCCCGTTGTCCTTAGCAGGAACGATCGGGGCACTCCCTTTTTAAACCAATCACTAAAGGCTCTATAAGGGCTTCATGAAAATACTTCACCTGTGCGCAAAGGAGGAAATCAAATGCAGACTGCCCCGGCGCAAGCCCGGCCATCACGTCCCCCCATGAAGGGGTACCTACGCGAATATGGATGGGCGTATTTATTCATTCTGGCCCCAGTCTTGTTGTTCTTGATATTTACGCTTTACCCTGTCGCCTCGGCTTTTCTGATGAGCTTCCAGGAATACAGCGTAATGGGCTCCGAATGGATTGGAACGGACAACTACACACGGATGGTACAGGATGAAGTGTTCTGGAAATCCATGAAGAATACAGTCATATTCACGATCGGCACGGTTCCGGTCAACATTGTCATTACGTATGCGTTATCCTTTTTTATTTTTCAGATGAAGAACAAATGGCAAACGTTCTTCAAGGCTACAATGTACCTGCCGGCCGTTGCTTCCGGCGTCACCATTTCGGTCGTGTGGCTTGCGATTTACGACCCGACGCATGCCGGGCTGTTGAATCGTTTTATCGGTTTGTTCGGATTGGACCCGGTCATATGGCTCGGTAAATCGAACACCGCGCTCTTCTCACTCATTTTGATGAACTGGCTCGGTTCGCATGGTGCAGGTATTATTCTCTATCTGGCCGCCATGGGCGGGATTCCCAAATCGCTCTATGAAGCCGCGGACATCGACCATGCCAGCGGCTGGTCCAAATTCTGGCGCATTACGTGGCCGCTGATGAAACCAACCACATTATACCTGCTGGTGACGGGCGTCATAACATCCTTCCAGGTGTTTATCTCGGTGTACCTGATGACCCAGGGCGGACCGAATTTCGCGACGACAACGATCGCCTATCTGATTTACAGCACGGCGTTCAACTTCTACGAGTTTGGACTCGCGGCAGCGCAATCTTTTGTACTCGCTGCATTGATTATTGTCATTTCCATCATTCAGTTCAAATACTTCTCGTCCGACGTGGAGTACTAACGTTTATTTCTGAAGCTAAAAGGGGGTGCACCTATGAAATCAAGATCAAAAGTGATCATGCTGATTGTGGCTTCGGTCATCCTGGTGGTATGGAGCGTTCTGACGATCATTCCGATGTACTGGATGCTGATCGGTTCTGTGCAGGACACCAAGTCAGCGGCATCGTTTATCCCGAAAATGATACCGGAGGTATTCTCCGTAGCCCCGTACGAGCGTTTTTTTGGCAAAACCGACGTCATGAGGTGGCTCTTTAACTCCTTATTGATCTCATCCATCCTGACGGTGACCAATGTATTCCTGGCTTCGCTCGCAGGTTATGCTTTTGCGAAGCTGAAGTTTCCGGGGAACAAAGCGGTATTCTGGATTTTGCTCAGTACGATGATGATCCCGGCGCAGGTGACGCTGATTCCGCTCTATATTTTGATGATTGACGTGTTTGATCTCGGGAATACATATACGGCTATTCTTCTTCCCGGCATTGTAAGCGTGGGCAACATCTTCTTGATGAAGCAGTACATGTCATCACTGCCTACCTCTCTGATTCATGCAGCGCGTATCGACGCTTGCGGCGAATTCGGCATCTTCTGGAAGGTTATTCTTCCGATGGCAAAACCGGGTCTCGCCGTGCTGGCGATTTTCACGTTTGTTGCATCCTGGAATGATTTCTTCTGGCCCTTCCTCGTGACTAACTCGACGGAGATGAGGACGATTCAGGTCGGTCTTGCTTCCTTCGTCTATGCGGACACGACCGATTTCGGCGCACTTATGGCTGGAGCAACCGTCGCGGCACTGCCGATGATGATCCTGTTCTTCTCGCTTCAGCGCTATTTCCTGCAAGGCATCACCATTGGAGCCGTTAAAGGCTAGAAGGAGGCAAAGTTATGGCACGCGTAGAATTCCGTAATATACGAAAAGAATTTGTAGACGACAACAAAGGGACGTTTACCGCTGTAGCGGGGTCGGACTTTGTGATCCATGATAAAGAGTTCGTTGTTTTCGTCGGTCCTTCCGGCTGCGGCAAAACCACTTCCCTGCGCATGATTGCCGGGCTGGAGCGCCAAACGTCCGGGGATATCATCATCGGCGACAGAGTGGTAAACAATCTTCACCCGAAAGATCGTGATATCGCGATGGTGTTTCAGGACTATGCGCTGTATCCCCATATGACCATTCGCGAGAATCTCTCCTTCGGCTTAAAGAACCTGAAGAAGCCCAAGGCTTATATTGAGCAAAAGGTATCGCAGGCAGCCGCCATTCTCGGACTGGAGTCGATGATTGATCGAAAGCCGCGCGAGCTGTCCGGCGGACAGCGTCAGCGCGTTGCGGTAGGGCGGGCCATCGTGCGCGATCCGCAGGTGTTCCTGTTTGACGAGCCGCTGTCGAACCTGGATGCGAAGCTTCGCGTGCAGATGCGGGTGGAGCTGTCCGAGCTGCACAAGCGCCTGGAAGCCACCATTGTATACGTCACGCATGATCAGGTTGAAGCGATGACGCTCGGTGAGCGGATCGTCGTGATGAACAACGGAATTATCCAGCAGATTGCATCTCCTACCGAGCTGTATGCGAATCCGCAAAATATGTTCGTAGCCGGCTTTATTGGCTCCCCGCCGATGAACTTCATCGATGTGCAGAAGGAAGGGAACGTGCTCCGGATGGAAGGCGGCACATTTACCATCCCTGATTCGATGGCGGGTGCGCTGAGCAAATACGATAACGGGCACCTTATCCTGGGGATCCGCCCTGAGCATATTACGGGTGAGGATATGCCGGGCACAACCAATCTGGATTACAAGTACTCCACGAAGGTCCAGGTCGTCGAACATTTGGGTTCGGAGAATCTGGTGTACTTCCGCGTAGGGAACCGGACGGTTACGGCGAAGGTTCACCCGGAAACGACGGGTTATCCGGGCATGGACAAAACCTTCATTTTCAATTTCGATAAAGTGCATTTCTTCGATCCTGAGACGGAGCAGCGTATCGATTGGTAAACAACGACGAAGAGGAGAGGAAAGCTATGCGCAAGCTGAATGATGTGTTGAAGAAGACCGGGGTTGAGATTTACCGTGAGATTACGGCGGTGGCCTTATACAGCATGATTACCTCGCTGGTGCTCGTTACGGTGGTTATGTTCGTTCCGCTATGGACGGCGCTGGTGCTGCTGCCGGTTCTGTACATGCCGTTGTTTTACGGAGTTTGTTATGCGTATCACCGCAGAACGGAACGGGGCAAGTCGAGACTCAAGGATGTGTTTCAAGGTGCGCTTAAGGGATTTGGACCTGCGGTAGTCATGGGTTTCTTCTTCGTGGTGATGGTGCTCATCTTGTGGTCCACCTGGTGGTACTACGGGGGCAAAGAGGGAATCGGCTATCTTGCGATTGGCGTGTTCCAGACCTATTTTGTTATCATGGCGCTCATCTCCCAAATCTACACCTTTCAGCTTGTCATTCAGGAAGGGATGGGCGTCTTCAAGGCCATGGCCCACAGCGTGAAGCTGTTCCTGAAGTTTCCGGCATATACGCTGGGCGCTTGCTTTCAAGCCTTCTGCGTTGCGATTCCTCTGATGGTTACGGTCGTTGGCTTCGGATTTTTGTTTAACGGCATGTGGGCCATATACCAGCATAAGGTTACGTATAATGTACTGAATCCGGAAGAGGCCAAACCGGCGGAGGACGGTGTCGTAGCCTCGAAACCAGGAGGTGTAAGCATATGACAAGAGGTAACGTACGAAGCGGAATTGATGTGCTGCCGGACATCAAGCATGAGAAAATCACGGGTCGTCGCCTTGGCGTCATTACGAATCCGACGGGGCTCACGTCGGATTTTCGTTCATCTATCGAGGTGATTGCAGGTTTGCCCGAATCGGAATTGACGGCTTTATTCGCTTGCGAGCATGGGCTGCGCGGCCAGCTGCAGGCAGGCAAGCACGTCGATGATGAAGAGGACCCGGTATTCGGCGTGCCGGTGTACAGCCTGTATGGCTCACGGCGTAAACCGGACGCCGACATGCTGAAGGACGTGGATACGGTCATCTTCGATATACAAGACCTTGGGGTGCGTTTTTATACGTATATGACAACGCTGCTGTACGTCATGGAGGCCTGCGCCGAGCATGGAAAGAGCCTGCTTGTCCTGGATCGGCCGAATCCGCTGGGCGGCAAGCGAGTTGAAGGAGGTTTCCTTAAGCAGGGATATGAATCCATGGTGGGCGGATGGCAGATTCCGATTAGCACCGGGATGACCATCGGCGAATTCGCGTGCATGGCCAATGACATGCGGGGAACAGGCTGCGATCTGGATGTTATTGGGCTCGAAGGCTGGACGCGCGGTATGGAATATACCGACACGGGCCTGCCGTGGGTACTGCCGTCGCCGAACATCCCCACGATGGATACGGTACGGCTGTACAGCGGGACCTGCTTCTTCGAAGGGACCAATCTTTCGGAAGGCAGGGGGACGACCCGGCCGTTTGAATGGATCGGCGCTCCATGGGTCAATGGCGAAGAGCTGGCGAAGGCGTTCAACGCGTACGGACTGACAGGCGTTCATGCCCATTCCATGTACATGACGCCTACCTTCTCGAAGCATCAGGGCGAAGGCTGCGGCGGGGTGATGCTCTTTGTCACTCAACCGGCAGAAGTGGAGGCTGTGCGCACAGGGCTTGTGCTGCTGCACCTGGTCAGCCGGATGTACCCGGATCAGTTCCAGTGGCTTAGCCCACCGGAAGGACGTAATCGGTACTTTATTGATTTGCTGACGGGCAGCGAGGAAGTTCGACGGCATATCCACGAAGAAGCCGGACTTCAGCGCATGATTACCGAGTGGGGCAAGGATGCGGAGCAGTGGAGAACGATGCGGGCTCCTTATCTGCTGTACGGGGAGGCGTAAAACATGCTGTTCTCGCCATGGAAGGATGGAAGGCCTACCGTTGTGGTCGGCTTGATGTCGGGCACTTCGCTTGACGGCATCGATGCGGCCATCGTCCGCATACACGGCAGCGGTTTCGAAGCATCGGTTGAGCTGCTGCATTACTATAACAAGCCTTACGAACCGGAACTCCGTCAGCGGCTGCGCGATTTGTGCAGTGAGGAGAATTCCAACAGCGCTGCTGTTTGCAGTATGAATGCATACTTGGGGTATCAGTTTGGAGCGACAGTCCTGGAAGCGGTTGCCGATGCCGGCATGCGAATCGATGAGGTGGATTTGGTAAGCTCTCATGGACAGACGATTTGGCATCAGCCCATACCCGAACAAGGGGATCCTTATGCTGTCGCTTCCACTCTGCAGATCGGCGATATTTCCGTTATCGCCAAGCATACCGGCAAACTTACGGCAGGAGACTTCCGGCCGGCGGATATGGCGGTTGGGGGGCAAGGGGCCCCGTTTGCCCCTTACGGAGATTTGATCCTGTTCCGGCACCCGGAGCGGGGAAGACTGCTGCAGAACATCGGCGGGATCGGTAATTGCACGGCGCTGCCCGCAGGGGCGGATCCTTCGGATGTGCTGGCCTTTGATACCGGACCCGGCAATATGATCATGGATGCCGCAGCTCATATGCTGTCCGGAGGGCAGCTTTCGTATGACAACGGAGGACAATGGGCTGCCCGAGGCAACCCGGATCAGGAATTGTTAAGGGAGATGTTGGCGCATCCCTATTTTCATGCAGAACCGCCGAAATCAACGGGCAGGGAACGGTTCGGTCACAACTATGCGGTTTCGTTTCTGGAGCAAGCCGGGCTCAGGAACCTCTCGGAAGAGGATACGATGGCCACGGTCACGGCGTTTACCGCACATTCCATTGCGGATAGCTATGTGAAATACGTGTTTCCACGCCACACAATCGATGAAGTGATCGTAACCGGCGGAGGGGCCCATAACAAGACGCTGCTCTCGATGTTAGGGGAGCTGCTGCCGGAACAGAAGGTCCTGACCTCCAAGGCGCTGGGCTTCGATGACGATGCCAAGGAAGCCGTGATTTTTGCACTGCTGGGCAATGACTTCATGCTCGGTGTTCCTAACAATTTGCCGGCAGCTACCGGAGCGAACAGACCGACCGTTATGGGGAAGCTCGCACTGCCATAGCGGAGGAGGCATAAACATTTGTTCAAACCTGGGCAATCTCATGGTCATGATGATCGTGGGCATTGCCTTTTTTTATTTCGTCGTTCATATCTGAGTGTGTTTATTACGGGTTACGATCATTAATTGTGTATATTGATTCCGAAACCACTTTAAAATTGTATCAATACCGTGTAAGGCGACAAACCGGTTTACATCGTTTCCTATCAACGGTATGGTAGATCGACAGGGGGATTTTTCCCCTCATAGGGTTCATAAACGTACATATGAGCAACATGCAATCATGCGAGGAGGAGAGCGATACCATGAAAGAGAGCTTTGATCCGTCACTCATAGACCGATTGGAAAGTCCGGAAAGGAAGAAGGAGTTACCGGCATCTTCGCTGCTGGAGAAGCTCCAAGTGAGCGGCGAGGTGGATGTCCTTGACATCGGGGCAGGTACCGGTTATTTTTCCATACCGGCAGCCTCGTTAACGACAGGGACGGTTTACGCGCTGGATACCGAGCCAGCCATGCTGGACATGATGCGGGGGCGTGCACTGGAACAGGGACTTACGAATATTAAGGTGATGGAAGGGATGCTGGAAAACCTTCCTTTCGAGCATGAAGCTGTGGATCGAGTCATTGCCTCCCTGATCCTTCATATCACCGATCAGCTGGAGCAATCCATCCGCCAGATGGCAAGGGTGCTGCGGCCAGGAGGACGATGCTTGTGTCTGGAGTGGCAGGAGGACCCAGCCGAGAAGCGGGTTCCCCGTCCGAACCGGGTTGATCCATATGTGATGAAGGCTTTGTTGGAGCAAGCAGGGCTGCATGTGCAAGGCATCGAGTATCCTACGGAGCGTCATTATTTGATCATTGCCAGTAAATAGCCAATGACGATGGAGCCCTTTGCTGGATGCCCTCTCCCCTTTAGATCTTGCCGTCCAGCGCCGCCACTCACCGTGATCTGCGGAGGTAGATCGCAGATTGGGTGTATTTATGGTAGCCAGCTGGAACATTTTGGGGGAGGAGGCCGTCTAAGGGTTGAGGTGATTCATTGATGAGAAAATCCATGGCTATCATACTAAGCTGCTTGTTTCTGCTTATGAGCCTGTACACGGTCAAACCAGCCAACGTATTTGCTTGCTCCTGTGCGGGGCCGCCTACGGTTGTGGAGGGCTTGGAACGGAGTGCAGCGGTATTTGCAGGCAAAGTGACCAAGCTGGTTGGCCCGAAGGCGAAGCTGGTGATGTCATCCGCAGATCCGGTTCATGTTACGTTAGAGGTAACGGAAGTATGGAAGGGCGAATTAGCTGGAATGACGCAGCTTACAACGGCGGTGTCATCAGCCAGCTGCGGTTATGATCAGTTTGCCGTAGGAAGCGAATTCCTGGTGTTCGCGTCTGCCGAATCGGGTCAGCTGAGAACAGGGATGTGCGATGGCACGAAGCTCCTCTCCACCGCAGGCCAAGAGCTAACTGAGCTTGGAGATGGATATCCTCCAGAAGATACATCTGCTCAGAGTGAATCAGGGCCCGATCAACTCGCTGAGGGTGGCCCTCCAGGTGCAGGTCAGGGTGCAGGTCAATCTTCATTCTTACTGAAGCCCGTCTTGTGGATAGCGGCAGCAGTGCTGCTGGCAGCGGGGGGATGGCTCTATTTTTGGAGGAAGAATAAGAGAAATATATAGGGAATGTAAAAATTTCTGCGAGTCTATTGGCGCAGCTAAACAGCTATGCTGGAACTCTTGTAATTCAAGTGAGGGGGAGCAGCAGATGCAGCACAGTCGTCATTTCGTCGCACGAACATGTCTTTCGGCTATTTCTGATAAGATAGAACCTTTATCGCCGATAAACGGGGTAAAGGTTTTTTTTGTTTCCTTCTGCCTTTGGATTCGTATTAAAGGTAGAGCTTGCAATATTACATTTGCAGTTGATGTGGTTTTGGCTGCCGTTGCCCTACGCTGACGCTGCCGGAAACAAGTGGAAAGCTAAAGAAACGGCCCGTTTGATATAATGAACATAGGAAAAAAGAAAGGAATTGTGATATCGCGTGTAAAATTATCGTTTCTGCGCAACCTTACATTATATCTATGATTTGAGGAGAAACGATTGTCATTGGATAAATGAAGTTCGAAGTTAGATAAAATGCTGCGTGCCCTGATTCTGTTCATGGTCATTGAGAGTCATATGACTTTCTGGGTTACAGCCGAGTTGAAGCTGCCTCCGAGGATGCAACAAGCATACGCTTCCATTTCCGTGCCTGCCCGCGTGTAAAACCGAAAGGCAGACATTCCTAATGGAAATGATTGAGGTTCCTTTGGCTTAGGAGTAGAATAAGATGAGGTAGGGCGCTTTTCGCTTTTCTTTTTTTGGATACAGACCAGAAGAAAGCAGATACACCTTGTGATTGTGAATCAGCCTTATTGGCCGGGGAGTGGGGAGAGGCAGATGCCTGTCCTTCAGAATCTTCGGTCAGCTAAGGCTTTTTGATTTGAATAGGAGATAACAGCCATATGAGAAGGAGTGAGCAGGATTGATAATCCTTAAAACACCAGAACAAATCGCCAAGATGAATAGGGCCGGGGACATTCTCGCCGAATGCCACCGGCAGATTGCCAAGATGATTAAACCGGGCGTGACGACATTGGAGATTGATCAATTTGTCGAGCGGTTTCTGGCAGAGCGCGGCGCTACACCGGAGCAGAAGGGGTATCACGGATATCCATATGCCACTTGCGCGTCGGTTAATGATGTGATTTGCCATGGTTTTCCGAGCAAGGAGCCATTGAAGGACGGGGATATCGTTACCATTGATATGGTGGTGAAGTATGATGGCTGGCTCGCTGATTCCGCGTGGTCTTATCCGGTCGGAAACGTGTCCGAGGAAGCGCAGCATTTGCTGGACGTAACGAAGAAATCCCTGTATCTTGGCATTGAGCAAGCGGTGATCGGCAATCGAATCGGAGACATCTCCCATGCGATTCAAACCTATGCGGAATCCCAAAATTTATCGGTCGTCCGCCACTTCGTAGGGCATGCCATCGGCGAAAATATGCATGAGGAGCCCCAAGTGCCGCATTACGGCCCGCCCCACCGCGGGACGCGTCTTAAAGAAGGCATGGTCATCACTATTGAGCCGATGCTGAATCTTGGCACGTATCAATGCAAGATCGATTCGGACGGATGGACCGCAAGAACGGTGGACGGCAAATGGTCCGCGCAGTATGAGCATACGCTTGCCATTACCAAGGATGGCCCGGTGATCTTGACAGAACAATAAGATGCGACATCTACGAATAGACGCCAAACCGAGTTTTTCTTTAGAGATCAGGAAGTAATTGCTCAAGTGCTGTCCCTCCTGATCTCGCAAGAAAAACTTCCGCTAAAGAAGGATTTGACATCTGCGAATAGACGCCAAACCGAGTTTTTCTTATAATAGAGTAATCATTTTACAAGCGAAGGGAACATGGAACATGACGATACGAAAAGCACTAACCGTAGCCGGCTCGGACACGAGCGGGGGCGCTGGCATCCAGGCTGATCTGAAGACGTTTCAGGAATTTGACGTATACGGTATGACCGCACTGACCACGATTGTCTGCATGGAACCAAAGACATGGGATCATCAAGTTTTCCCGGTGGCGCTTGATATTGTAGAAACCCAGTTGAAAACCGTGCTTGAGGGCATTGGCATCGACGCCATGAAGACCGGCATGCTCGGATCCGTAGAGATCATCGAGCTCGTGTCCCAGTATATCGACCGCTATAATTTGGAGCGGATCGTCATCGATCCGGTGATGGTCTGCAAAGGCACGGATGAAGTGCTGCAGCCGGAAAATACGGAAGCGATGCTGGAGTTCCTTCTCCCGCGCGCCGATCTGGTAACGCCAAACCTGTTCGAGGCGTCCCAGCTGGCGAAGTCCGGCCCGATCACAACCCTGGATCAAATGCAGGAGGCGGCGGCCATCATTCACGAGCGCGGCGCGAAGAATGTGCTGATTAAAGACAGAGGCAAGATCCGCGAAGGCAAAGCGATGGACCTGCTCTATGACGGAAACAGCTTTGAATGGTTCGAGGCCGACACCATTGTAACGAAGTACACCCATGGTGCGGGCTGCACGTCATCCGCTTCCATTACAGCTAATCTTGCCAAAGGCTTGACCGTCCGCGAGTCGGTACAGCAAGCGAAGGCATTCATTACCCAAGCCATCTCCAATGGCTTCCCGCTGAATGAATTCGTAGGTCCGACAAGACATTCCGCGCACCGCAGTTTATCTGCAAATTAAACCAAATGCACTTTTTTGCAAGCTTATTCATGCATCGAATTCGGCTTGCAGGGAGTGAACGAAAACCTTTCTTCCAAGAAGAAAGGTTTTTTTGTTGTTAGTTGAACTCGCTGCATATAGTGTATAGGAGCTAAGGCATGCTTCGTTTTACGCGGTTTTTACACAGGGATAGAGCCGCTTAGGTCCTTTCCAGTATAATTATGTGCTATAATTTATAAAGGGTCTGATAGAAGAAGGAAGAAAATGTTTAGGGGTTGAGACATGTTTCAGGACATTTTGGAATTTTTGAAAAATTTTGGTCCATGGGGATTGTTTATTCATTCGTTTGCTGATGCTGTAATTTTTCCGGTTCCCGCTTTTTTTCTGCAGGTTTCGCTTAGCATCATGCATCCGCAGGATGCGCTATGGCTCGCAACGTACGGTTTTATCGGGTGCTTGCTGGGGACGCCGCTGGGTTATTTAATCGGAAAGCTGCTTGGGAAGTCGGTACTATACAAGATCTTGAAAAAAGAGTGGATTGACGCTGCAACGAACATGTTTCAGAAAAACGGCGAGGCCGCGATATTGATTGGTTCCTTCACGCCGGTACCCTTTAAGGTGTTCACGATTCTATCGGGGTGCTTGAACTTCCCGTTGTGGAGACTTCTGGCTTATGCCGCTTTAGGCAGAGCCACCAAGTTTTACGTTGTAGGTACCTTGTTTTACCTGTACGGTAACGCCGCTGAAGGCATGGTTAAGGACGTATCGTTATATATTGCGCTTATTGCCGTTCCGCTTCTGTTGATCGGTGTGTACTTTAACCGCAAACGCAAGCGCAAGAAGATGGAGCAGGAAAAGCTCGCTGAAACTGCTGGTGAACCTAGTTCTGTTGTGGTCGAAAAGACGGTACTGGAGCAAACGTCGGACCAGACTCCATCGGCTTAACGCTGAACATTGACGTGGGGGCTACCCTCCCGCGAGAATCATATAAAAAAGCAGCCGGGTGAGAGCCCGGCTGCTTTTTTCCAAGGTATCAGAGAAACATATTTATATAATAGCTAAATATTTCGGTATTAACCCGTTTTTCCGAATCTGAAGAACTTGCCTCGGCCTTTCGTTGTCACAGGAGTAAACGTCGGTGATGGGGATAGCGGGGATGTCATGTCTTGAGCAAGATACCCGTGGAGAGGTCCACGGTAGACTTCATTCAACTGCGGTGAATGGGAGAAATCCTCCGGCGTTACGAGATGACAAGGCTTGTTTACAGGCCGCAGGCCTGCTTGCTCCAGCACCGTAGCAACAAAGTGGGAGCAGAAGAAAGCATCGTCACGATCAATATGAATCCGAAACAATATACCCAGCAGCCCTAGCAGATTATATTTGTAGCGGTCCTGATCACGCATCATCTCTTTGACAAGGTTGTGCATGCGTTGATAGTCTTCCTTACTAACGCGGAAGTGATAAACCGCGCATTCCGAAGTGTAGAAGAAGGGGTCGCGCAGATTTTCGCGAACTAAACCGCCGTCAAACGGATTGTTCGCCTTCTTTCGCCCAAAGCTGTACACTTCGCGTAATTCGGAATCAAACGCGATGGATGCATGGTTGAGTGGGGCCTTCGTGAAATATTGGATCATTCTGCTGAACCAGGTGCCCGTGCCTGTAAGCACAATCCAAATATCTTGTTCCGTGTACATACTCGCAAACTCCTTTGTTAACGGTCCTAACGACTAGCAATTGTAAATGACTTGCTTTCTTTCACAATAAACGAAAAAGCCATAGCGTTCAAGTCAAAAAAAACCATTTTCTCTCAATTTCACTAGAATAGCGCTGGGATTGCCACCAAAAATTAGAAACCTCATAACAATATATTCGCTTCATGTCCAAATTATCCTTTGGTTTGCTTTATTTATATTTTTCAATAGGCGATAGGAAAGGAGAAGCAATCCGATATCTCGAAATAGGTAAAACGATGGAACAATGAAAGACAGGAGGATCTCCAAACGATGATGAATAGTGAAAGTCTCAGCTATGATTTTATGGTCCAAGCGATTGAAGTAGCGCCGATTGGAACGGTATTCATCGATTCAGAGGGGAGCATTATCAAAATTAATCCCGCTGCCTGCGTCATGCTGGGGTATGAGGCGGAAGAGTGTCTGCATCATCCCTATTACAATTGGATTTATCCGGAGGATGTGAATAAGGACAAAGATAGAATGGAGAAGCTAAAGTCGGGTAAGACCGCTTCTTTGCAATTGGAGAAGAGACTGATACATAAACAAGGCGATATCAGGTGGGTATCTTGTATGCTAAGCACAGCTCGCAGCAGGGAAGGAACTACACTCGGCTATGTGGCGCATTTTACGGATATTACCGACATGAAAAAGGCGGCCCATCAAGAAGAGGAGCGGCTGATCCAGTCCGATAAGCTGTCCATGGCCGGTCAACTTGCGGCAGGGATCGCCCATGAAATTCGTAACCCTATGACTTCCATTAAAGGGTTCGTGCAGCTCATTCGCTCCGGCGCTGGCCGGAAGGATGAATATTTCGATATTATCTCCTCGGAGATCGAACGGATCGAGCTGATCGTCAGTGAGCTTCTGTTTTTGGCGAAACCGCAAAGCGTGAAATTCGAGCGTGCCGATATCCGGCAGCTCCTGGACCAAGTGATTACGCTACTAAATACGCAGGCCATCATACATAACGTCGAGATTATAACGGATTTCGGAGAGCGAGAGGCCAATGTGGAGGGTGATGTGAATCATCTGAAGCAGGTGTTCATCAATTTTATTAAAAACGCCGTGGAATCCATGCCGGGTGGCGGGGAATTGACCATTCGGCTGGAGAGAGGCGATGACCACACCGTGGCCATCTACTTCATGGATAATGGCTGCGGGATTCCGGAAGCGATCCTCTCCCGTCTAGGGGAACCGTTCTTCACGACGAAGGAGAAAGGGAATGGCCTGGGATTCATGATCAGCAAAAAAATGATCGAGGACCACAAGGGGCAGGTTCACGTGTCCAGCAAGCTTCAGGAGGGAACGACCATAAAGGTTATCCTGCCGCTCAGCATAATCTAGCTTGACCAGACGTATGGTTCGCTCTACATTATAGAAAGATATAGGAGAGGGGGCGGCTAATATGGGCAATATGCAATTGTTAAAAGAACCGAAGCGGCGCAAGCTGCTGTTCAGTGCGGGTGCCAGCTGGATGTTCGATGCGATGGATGTCGGCATGATTTCGTTTGTTGTTGCGGCACTGGCAGCAGAATGGTCGTTGAGCTCACAGCAGGTTGGTATTCTGACAAGCACCACATCGATCGGAATGGTATTCGGCGCGGCTATGGCAGGATTCCTGGCCGATAAATATGGACGGAAAAATGTTCTGCTGTGGACGCTGCTCATATTCTCGATTGCGAGTGGTCTATCCGCGCTGGCTACCGGTTTTATCATGCTGTGTCTGATGCGCTTTATTGCCGGCTTCGGACTCGGAGGAGAGCTTCCGGTTGCATCCACGCTGGTATCGGAAAGCATGCCGGTTCATGAACGGGGAAGAGCGGTTGTGCTGCTGGAAAGCTTCTGGGCGGCAGGCTGGATACTATCCGCACTCATTGCTTACTTCGTCATCCCGGATTACGGCTGGCGGACAGCCTTTGTTATTGGAGCTCTGCCTGCTTTTTATGCGCTCTATCTACGGCGTGCCATCGAGGATTCGCCAAGGTATATCGAGCAGAAAGCCAAGGTTACCCGTAAGCTGACCTTCGGGCAGCGAGTGGCTTCGGTCTGGTCGGTGGAACATCGGCGTACGAGCATTATGCTCTGGGTGCTGTGGTTTACGGTCGTATTTTCATATTACGGCATGTTCCTGTGGCTTCCGACCGTCATGGTCGATAAAGGGTTCAGTCTGGTCAGGAGCTTTCAATATGTGCTGATTATGACGCTTGCCCAGTTGCCGGGCTATTTTACAGCCGCGTATTTTATAGAAAAGTTCGGGCGGAAATTCGTGCTCGTTACCTATTTGGTGCTAACGGCCTTTAGCGCAATCTGGTTTGGCTACGCCAACACGGAAGGTTCGCTGCTCGCAGCAGGCATTTCCTTGTCATTCTTCAATCTGGGAGCATGGGGAGGTTTATATGCCTACAGTCCGGAACTCTATCCGACGAAGGTTCGTTCAACGGGGGTAGGGCTTGCCACTTCGTTCGGACGGATCGGCGGCGTTATTGCGCCGCTGCTCGTGGGTGTGCTGAAGCAAAATGGCACCCCTATCGAATTCATTTTCGTGATGTTTTTTGTGACCATCCTGATCGGTGCGCTCGGCGTACTGGTACTTGGCAAGGAAACGAAAGGGCTGGAGCTTGCGGACTAAGGCTAAAGAGCCCCGTTTAGATGGCGTTTTTCTTGCGAATCAAGCAGGACATGCTTCGTAGTGTATGCTTTCTGATATCGGAAGAAAAGGGTGGATCCAAAGGTTCAAATTACCTTGGATCCACCCTTTTTATGTTTGAGATACAGTTAAGGCTCAAAGTCAATGAGACTTATACTTCCATAATGGAAGGCATAATGTACGGGCTCCGGCCCAGTTCTCTTTTAAAATAACGATTGAGTGTGTTATTCGTCATCTGTTCCCAGGCAGCGCGGTTGTATTCACGCTGCTCACCGGCTTTGTTCAGCTGCTTGCGCAGCATCGCTTCAGCCCGGCGCAGAAGAGGCTTGGAGTCCTGCATATACACAAATCCGCGGGTAATCAGCTCAGGCCCGGAGAGCAGCTTGCGGGTCTCGCGATTAATGGTGATAGCGACAATGACAACGCCATCGTGAGCGAGTTGTACTCGTTCCTCGAGCAATTCCTTCTCATGGGTACGCAGCTCACCATTGTTGATATAGACATCTCCGGAGGGGATGTTCCGCCCTTTACGCGCATAGTTGCGGAATAGGGACAGTGTATTCCCGATGTTCATCAAGTAAACGTTGCTGTCGGGAACCCCCACCTGCACGGCGAGGTGACGATGATTAAGCATCATCCGGTATTCCCCATGGATCGGTACAAAATATTTGGGACGCAAGCTGCTGATCATAAGCTTCAAATCTTCGCGGCAGCCGTGACCCGAAGTGTGGATATCGAGAATGGAGCCGTATTTAACCTCCGCTCCTGCCCGCATCAAGAGATCGATGCTGCGGTTGACGTTCTGGGTATTCCCAGGAATCGGTGAAGACGAGAAAATAACGGTGTCCTCCGGATGAATCTGGATCGAACGGTGGGCACCCGAAGCGATGCGTGTCAGCGCCGCATTAGGTTCGCCCTGACTGCCTGTACAAATAATCAGCACCTGGTCGTCGCGATAACGGTTAACGGCTTTTACATCAATCATCATGCCGTCCGGTACGCGAATATAACCAAGCTCCTGACCGATCACAAACACCTTCTCCATGCTGCGGCCGACGATGGCGATTTTGCGGCCTGTCCGGATGGCAGCTTCAACAACCTGCTGCAAACGATGAACGTTCGATGCAAAGGTAGCAAACAGGATCCGTCCGGGACATTCCCGGAACAGACGCAGGATGGAATCGCCGACGGTGCGTTCCGAAGGGGTAAACCCGTCCCGCTCGCTATTGGTGCTGTCAGCCATCAGGGCCAGGACGCCCCGTGCGCCGATATGCAGAATTTTATGCAGATTGGCGGGCTTGTCCTCCGGCGTAAAATCAAATTTAAAGTCTCCGGTATGTACGATCGGCCCGTACGGTGTTTCCACTACGACCCCAAAGGCATCCGGAATGCTGTGGGTGGTTCTGAAGAAATGAACGGAAAGATGACGGAATGCAATTGTTTCGTCTTCATGGAAGATTCGTAGATCACTCTGATCCAGCAGCCGATGCTCTTCCAGCTTCGCACGAACCAGGCCGATGGTCAGGGCCCCGCCATAGATTGGCATCTGGATTTGACGAAGCACATAGGGAATAGCCCCAATATGATCTTCATGACCATGGGTCAGGAACATACCTTTTACTTTATGTTTGTTATCAAGTAAATAACGAATGTCCGGAATAATGTAATCGACGCCGCTCATTTCGGCATCCGGGAATTTCAGGCCGGCATCGATGATAATGATCTCATTTTTGAATTCCACACCGTACATGTTCTTGCCGATCTCGCCAAGCCCCCCAGCGCAAAGATGCGCACAGGTGGAGCGGAAGGCCTCGGTTTTTTGGCAGGCTTGGCAGTTTGAATTTTATCTGTTAGCAGGGGTTTAGACATAATGTGAAAGAATCCTCTCTATGGTAATTAAGGCATAAGCCTGGTCATTTTAATTTCTTCTCTACTTAAGATATCAGAAAGTTCAAGCTTTTGGGAAACGCTTTTCGAAATTCATGTGCTTTTCGCTCGTGACAGTCACCTATTTTTACTCACTCTTATATGCTGTAGTAGAGGAGGACTGGTAATGAGCGGTTTATTGAGGTTGGATCATATGGATGCTGTCCATGGATTGCATGAGGAATGGCAGCGGAAAGCGATAACCAAGCTGACCGAGAAAATGACGGACCGTTACGCCAAATTCCCATGTATTCCGGCTGTGCAAGGACATGCACTGAATCATTTTAGATACGGCTTTATTCATCAGGGTGAATCACAGGCTGCGGCGGAACAGCTGGCTGCTCTGCTGCGCGAGTTCGGGCTCGGCTCCAGGGACTTTGGGCCCTATACTTCACTTGTCGTCATGATTTATACGGAGCATGGCCGCGATAGCCTGGAAGGCGTCCAGTATTATGAGCGCTTGTTCTGGCAGCTTTTAAGCCGAACAACCGAATATGATACGGAACCTTGGCCGGCGGATCTGCCGGAGGAACCGACGAATCATCTATGGGAATTTTGTTTTGCAGGCGAGCCTTATTTTGTTTATTGCGCTACACCGGCACATGAACTTCGCCAGAGCAGATACTTTCCCTACATGATGCTTGCTTTTACGCCTCGTTGGGTTCTGAAGCAGTTCAATGCCCGAACAAGGCAAGCGGAACACACCAAGGGATTGATTCGTCAGCGATTGGCCCAATATGATCCCGTACCACCGCACCCTGACTTAAAGCTCTACGGGGCGGAGGATAACTATGAATGGAAACAATATTTTTTGCGAGATAACACGGAGTCACTATCGAAATGTCCGTTTGCAAGGCGGCACAAAGAGATCAATCAACGATAAGAAATAACACGTTGCTATCATCATACCCTAAATTGGAGTCAGGGTTAACCATGCTTTCTATTTAAGAGCTGCCTCATTCGCGGTAATCCGCAGTGTGACAGCTTTTTTTCGCGTAAAAGTGCTGAGTGGCCATGGTATAGGATTTTGCCCCTGAATAAGTAAATCTTATCCTTGTTGTACAAAAAATGACCAAGTTACACTTAAAGTGCGTCATATCATTTCATCTATATGTGTTAGGAGGTGTGCAAGGTACGAGGCTTTCACCAGCTTTGAAACCGCTTTAATGAACAAAATCCATTGGCGAAGGAGTTGTTTGATGAATGACAAGGTTGTCCAGAACGATGAGAGGATGGATTCTCGGATTCATCGCCGTGCTGGTGCTTGGTATGTTCCCTGTGCACAAGGCTCAAGCCGCTGAGGCCTGTACGGAGCCTGCATGGAGCAGTTCTGCCGTATATGGCGGGGGAAATATCGTATCCTTCAACGGTCATGCCTGGAAAGCGAAATGGTGGACACAGGGCGAGGTGCCTGGAACGACCGGACCATGGGGTGTATGGGAGGACCTTGGAAATTGCACTCCCGGGACACCGCCCGTCGATCCCCCGGTGGATCCGCCAGTAGACCCTCCTGTAGATCCTCCGCTGCCTGGTGACCGTATGTATGTCGCTTATGCGAGTTCTTGGAACACCAGTATTTACGATCTGACGACCGCGAGCATTCCCAATTACATCACCCATCTCAATCTTGCATTCGTAAGGCCGGATACCACGTATATTCAAGGGTCCTACGCGTTTGATCAAGCCGTTGCGGGCTTGGAATTTGTGGAAGGGGCGACCACCCCGAACGGTCAACGTAAATTTACAGCCCAGCAGTCTCAGGATCTGCGTAACCATATCGCATCTCTCAGAGCCCGCGGAACGAAAGCGTTCCTATCGGTAGGAGGCTGGTCATACAGCCAAGGTTCACAGTGGTCCGGATTCAATGCCAAGAACATTGTGGATTTGGCTCTCGATCTTGGCGCTGCCGGAGTCGATATTGACTGGGAATCCAGCGGCAGCAGCTGCAACAAAGGAACAGCCTCCCAGTTCAGCTGCACCAAGGATGGAGAGATCGCGGGTATTATTACGAGTCTCTATAATGAAATCCATGCAAGAAACGCGAATCTGCAGATTTCCATCGCCGGTTGGTCTACGGGCGCTTATTACGTGAAAGGAACGCCGTTTGAGGAAGGCAAGGTTCAATGGGGATCTCCTTTTGGCGGTACCATGTACCGCGTAGTTAAGGATCATGGCGGCAAGATCGACTTCATCAATCTGATGTCCTACGATGGCGGTATTTATTACGATCCGCGTGAAGGTTATGAATCGTATAAGGCAATCTACAATGGACCTATCAACATGGGCATGCAAATTGCGCCGGAGGGATCCGGCGGGGCCGTCCTGCAACTGAATGCCGCACCGGGCACGGTATACGATGCCGACATGATGAACGGTCAGAATAATATCGCAACACCTTATTATAATGTAGAAACAATGGTGAACTATATGAAAAATAAGGGAAGGGCGAATGATGGATTCATGCTGTGGCAGCTCTGGAAACAGCGCGTTCACCAGCCCGCCCCGTCAGGTGCAGCGAATGAGAACAGTGCGGGCCAGTACGTATGCCGAAACCTGCCGCTTCCGGGAGATTGCAATCAGACCATACCGAGCCTGCCGAAATTATAATTTTCTCCGATACTCCGAAGGCGTGCAGTCCATGATCTTACGGAAGACCCGAACAAAATAACTGATATGCCCGAATCCGACATCGAGTGCGATGTCGGATATTTTATTGTCTGGCTGACGAAGGAGTTCAGCAGCCTGGCGAACGCGATAGGAATTCATATAATCCACGGGCGTTTGCCCGGTCATGGATTTGAAGAAACGGCAGAACTGGCCTTCGCTCATCGGGATCAGATCAGCCAGCTCACTCAGCCGGATAGGACGGTGATAATGATTCTGGATGTAGAGAATGACTTTCTTCAATCGTTCCGTTCTCACCATATCTGCTGCTTCGCTCCGGCTCCTGTTGACCAGTCGGCCAGAGGATGCGGCCTGAAACAACATGAGAAACAGATGTCCCTTAATAGCGACCTCATAACCGGCAGGTTTATGCTTCGACAGCCGCGTCATTTCCTTTATATGCTGAAGCAGCTGCTCATCGGTTTCAGATGTCATCCATCTCGGAAAGGTGGCTCTTCGCTCCTGAAAGGGAACAATCATTCCTTCTTGTACAAGATCGTAGCTGCTGCTGGCAAGCATGCCGGGATCGAACACCATGGCACAGAAGCTGCACCCTTGGTCGCCCCGGGCATGACCGGTATGGAGATCTCCTCCATCGATAAATATCGCTTCACCCGCCCGGACAGGGATGTATTCCGAGTCGATCTGAAATAGAACCTCGCCTTCCAGCACGTGGAAAATTTCCGCTTCCTTATGCCAATGGGAGTCTACCACATGGGCCCCGGGGGCAAATTGATACCAGTAGGCACCAAACGGGAAGCGTTCATTCCCGTGAACGGTGCTTTCTTTTAAGGACTGGCGAAAGGATTGATCCATGATGTACCTCCTTGGAATGAATTGCCGTTTGAATGATATCATCTTATATCAAAATTGTGCTATTAAACAATGGAATACTGTTAGATCGGCTTGAAATAGATCAGTATAATGATATTATAACGCTTTCATCTTAAAGTTCAATTTTCATAATATAGAAAGGCGGATTAAAAAATGAAATTTACAGACGGCAACTGGCTTATCCGGGAAGGATATTCCGTTTCGGGAGCGGTTCAGGCTTATGATTTTGCGGTAAAAGGAGATACGTTGACAGCCTATGCCTCCACGGCCCCGATTCCGGGCAGAGGAGCAACGATTAACGCCCAGCTGATCACCGTGCAATTTCATTCTCCGGCACCCGGCGTCATCGGCGTAAAGCTGGTTCACTATGCGGGCGTAAGAGATAGAGGACCTGCATTCGAGTTGTACAAACAGGAAGGTGACCATACGGTCATTGAAGAGAACGATCAGGAAGCGGTTCTTCGCAGCGGCAATTTGAGCGTCGTGATCAAGAAAGGTCCGGAGTGGTCGGTTCACTTCTATAGAGGAGAAGAACGCATAACCGGCAGCAGAACCAAATCCATGGCACATATCGTGGAAGATGGCGGACAGACCTACATGCGCGAAGAGTTGGATCTTGGCGTAGGCGAGTGGGTATACGGACTTGGCGAACGATTCACTTCGTTTGTGAAGAACGGCCAGGTCGTGGATATTTGGAATCAGGATGGCGGAACAAGCTCCGAGCAAGCCTATAAAAATATTCCGTTCTATCTGACGAACAAAGGCTATGGCGTGTTTGTCAACCAACCGGACCTCGTATCCTTTGAAGTGGCTTCGGAGAAAGTGAAGAAGGTGCAGTTCAGCGTGCCAGGCGAGTCACTGGAGTACTTTGTTATTGACGGGCCTGATCCGAAAGGCGTGCTGGACAAATACACGAACCTGACAGGCAAACCGGCACTGCCGCCGGCATGGACCTTCGGATTGTGGCTTTCAACCTCCTTTACAACCCAGTATGATGAAGCGACCGTCAACTCCTTTGTCGACGGTATGCTGGAACGCGATATCCCGCTGGAAGTGTTCCACTTTGACTGCTTCTGGATGAAGGGGCTCAACTGGACGGACTTCCAATGGGATGAAGAGGTGTTCCCGGATCCTGAAGGCATGCTGAAGCGTTTGAAAGAAAAAGGCTTGAAAATCTGCGTGTGGATCAATCCATATATCGCGCAGCGCTCGCGCCTCTTTGAGGAAGGCCGTGAAAAAGGCTACCTGGTGAAGAAAGCGAATGGCGATGTGTGGCAGTGGAATCTGTGGCAGCCGGGTATGGCGCTGGTGGACTTCACGAATCCGGACGCATGCGAATGGTATGCAGGATACCTGCGCGAGCTGGCAGATATGGGCGTTGATAGCTTCAAGACGGATTTCGGCGAGCGCATTCCGACGGACGTTGTGTATTTTGACGGTTCCGATCCTCATAAGATGCATAACTACTACACCCAGCTCTATAACAAAGTGGTCTTTGATGTGCTGGTGGAGAAATTTGGCAAGAATCAGGCGGCGGTATTCGCACGCTCCGCAACCGTAGGCGGACAGCAGTTCCCTGTTCACTGGGGCGGCGATTGCTATGCGGATTATGAATCGATGGCGGAGAGTCTGCGCGGCGGCTTGTCCCTCGGTCTCGGCGGCTTCGGCTTCTGGAGCCATGATATTGGCGGCTTCGAGAATACGGCTCCGGCGCATGTATTCAAACGCTGGCTGGCATTTGGCTTGCTGTCCAGCCACAGCCGTCTGCACGGCAGCAGCTCTTACCGGGTGCCGTGGTCTTACGACGAGGAGGCTGTGGACGTTACGCGCTTCTTCACGAAGCTGAAGAGCCGTCTGATGCCTTATCTGTTCCATACCGCCGTACAGGCATCGGAGCAAGGGGTGCCAAGCATGCGCGCCATGTTCCTGGAATTCCCCGAAGACCCGGCCGTTGAAATGCTGGATCGTCAATACATGCTGGGAGATTCCCTGCTTGTCGCACCGGTGTTCAGCGAGAACGGCGACGTGAAGTACTATCTGCCGAAGGGCCGCTGGACGCATCTGTTAACCGGAGAAACGGTGGATGGCGGAACTTGGCGCAAG
Source organism: Paenibacillus sp. JZ16 (assembly GCF_015326965.1). Lineage (NCBI taxonomy): Bacteria > Bacillati > Bacillota > Bacilli > Caryophanales > Paenibacillaceae > Paenibacillus > Paenibacillus sp. JZ16. The sequence goes on along the minus strand of NZ_CP017659.1, from coordinate 3,476,096 downwards.
GAAACGTACGATTTCCTCGGGCTGCCGTTGTTTGTGCGCGGCAACTCGTTCCTGGCTTTGGGCGCAAACGACACCCGTCCGGAATATGATTATGCCGACGGAGTTGAGCTTGGCTTGTATGCATTGGAGGACGGCAGCGAAGCTTCGGTCACCGTTCGCAACATGAACGGGGAGAGCGAGCTGGTTGTGCGGGCGGTCCGTGCAGGCAGTCGGATCGACTTTACGGTGGAAGGCAGCGGCAAGCCATTCTCCGTGAAGCTGCATGACACCGGGGCCGTTTCATCTGTAGAGGGCTCGGGAGTGAGCCTGCAAGAAGGCAGCATTCAAGTGGAAGCCGGACAACAAGCGGTGAATTTCACAGCAACTCTGGAAGGGTAAGCTCTGGGAACGCCTGCTCGATATAAGGAAAAAAAGCATAGCAAAGATGAGCCCGGACCAGCCTTATGCTGGAGTCGGGCTTCTTCCATATTTTAGCTGGCCCTGGACTAAAGGCAATGCTGATATAATAGGCCTGCGGCAGGTTTATTCACAAATGGTTGTAACCGTTTTCCTTTAAAGGGCTTGCCGAAGATTAAAGGACAGGAGCGAAGACGGTCCGATGTTATCTTATTTCATTCAACTTGTGAATGACATGAAAATCCGCAACAAATTGATATTGTCTTTTGTTGTCGTGGTCTTTGTCCCGGTAGCCATCGTGGGGATATTCCTTACGGGCGAGCTCCGCAAATTTGCTTTCAACAATGCGTTGGAGCAAGCTTACCAGAACGTGGACCGGGTCAAGAAACGGTCAACCGAAGTCATCAACGTGGCAGACGATTTATCCTATCGGCTATCCTACGACGAGCGTCTGAGAAATCTGGCCAACCGACAATATGAAAGCGTATACGATGTGTTCGTAGCATACAGGGAGTATCCCGATTTACAGCAGGCGATTCTGATGTACAAGGAAATTTCAAATATCCGTTTCTACAGCGAGAACCCCACCATGCTGAACAATTGGGAATTCCTTTATCCCGAGGAGGATATCAAGAGAACGGAATGGTATCAGCGAGCCGAGGATGATATCGGCGTCATCTACTGGGACTATATAACAGATGAACGCGATCAGAAAGTGTACCTCAGCTTAATCAAGGGGGTTGATCTTGGAAGCAAGGACAACCGTGGCGTGCTTGTAATCAATGTCAATACGGGCATGCTGAACACGATCCTGAGCCAGGAAACGTTTGACACCATTATTGTGGACAGCAATAACAATATTGTCGCCGCTAACCGTCCGGAGCTGTACGGGAAAACGCTAGCCGAGATTCAAGATACCAGCGGGGTTGTCTACAATGCGAGCGGAAGCTATGAATCCGTCATACATGAGGAAGCCTCCAAGGTGCTGATTGAACCGTTGAATACGGAATCCGGGGTTAACGGTCTGCGCATTATTTCCATATTTTCAATTGATAGCATTGTGGCGGAAGCCAATCGAATCAGCAAGCTGGCGATGACAGTCATCATCATCAGCCTGCTGCTGGCCGTTCTTCTGATCTATAGCTTCTCTTCATTGATCTCTAACCGGCTGCTGCGCCTCAGCAAGCATATTACGAAGGTGGGTACCGGTAACCTCGGCGTTGCCATGGAAATTGACGGTAAGGATGAGATCGGTCAGTTATCCCGCCAATTCAACTCCATGGTGGGTAACATTAACGACCTGATGAACGAAGTGCAGGAGTCCAATGAACAGAAAAGGTTAATGGAGCAGAAGCAGAACGAAATTAAATTCAAAATGATGGCCAGTCAGATCAATCCGCACTTTTTGTTTAATGCCTTAGAGTCTATTCGCATGGAAGCACATCTCAAGGGTGAAGACGAAATCGCCCGGATTGTGCGGCTGCTCGGTAAAATGATGCGAAGCAATCTTGAGATCGGGAGCGGAAAAACAACGATAAAAGACGAGATCGAGATGGTGCAGTGTTATCTGGATATTCAAAAGTTCCGCTATGAGGATCGTCTGAAATATGAACTGCTGGTGGATCCCGAAGCCGATCGGGTAAGAATCCCGCCGCTGATCATACAGCCGCTTGTGGAGAATGCGGTCATACATGGGATGGATCACAAGGAAGAGGGCACTTTCATCAGGGTGAGGGTCACGGCAAGTGAAGGAAAACTGCACGTGATTACCGAGGATAATGGGGCGGGTATAACCCTGGAGAGATTGCAGATGATCTACGGTTATTTGAACGATACCGATGAGAAGGACGGAGGACGGATCGGGCTTCGGAATGTTCATGTCCGCCTGCAGCTTACCTACGGCCCTGATGCAGGTCTGATCATTTACAGCGAACCGGGCATAGGAACACGTATTGAATTCAGTATCCCGACAGGAGGAGAGAGCGATGATGAAAGTGTTAATCGTGGATGACGAACCCAAGCTGCGCGAAGGGCTGAAGAGCATTGTGCCATGGACCGAGCTTGGGTATCAGGTTGTTGGAACCGCAGCGAACGGGAGCGAAGCGCTGGAGAAGCACGGGATGTACGACCTGGATTTGATGTTAATTGATATCCGAATGCCGGGAATGGACGGATTGCAGCTGATCGAAGCCATCCGAAGCCTGGATTCCGAGATCCATCTGCTCATCCTGAGCGGATATGCCGATTTTGATTATGCCAAGCGGGCGATGTCCCACCGCGTGGACGGATACCTTTTGAAGCCGGTGGATGAGGACGAGCTGAGCATGTATTTGCTTCAGATTAAAGAAGCCGTCGAGCAGGAACAGGAGAGGAAGGCACTGAATAGAGCAGCCTCGGATATGAACCGCGAGCAGTTCATTCAGACATGGTTCAGCCCGGAGGGCAATCCCGATCCGTCAGCTTTACGGAATATGGCCGAGCGGTCGGGACTGTTATGGAACCATTACCAAGTGCTGCTTGTTCATCGTAACGGCTACGATGAATCCGTTGAGGGGGTCGACGATCGGTTGAAAAATCAGCTGATTAAAGCTTTTGAAGAGAACGGCCACGGCGCGGTCTTTTCCATGCATGGACAGCTCGGCGTCCTAATGCATACGCCGGTCTTGACGGCAGGTGGGCGTAAAGAATTGCTGCAGTTGGTGGAGGAAGCCGCAAGTCGGGCTGGCACGTCGATAACGGCCTCTTTGGGCCGTCAGGTCCACCGTTTGGAAGATGTGGCGGATTCGTACCGTTGTGCCAAGGAACGGATTCGCGAACGCTTCTTCTATGCTCCCGGCGAGTTGTTATTCCCTGAATCCGAGCGGTTTGCCGGCAGCATAACGGATGAAGAACGGCAGCCCTATGATCCGGAGCGGCTGATGGAACAGCTCTATTACGCCGTGGATGTGGGCAATGTGGAGGTGCAGCGGAAGCTGCTGCATGCTGCAGCGTATGCCATGGTGAATGAAGATTACACGGAGGAAAGGATGAAAAGCGCCTTCGTGGAACTTCTGACCGGGGTGCACAACAAGCTGATGCAGCATCACGCCGAGCTGCAGTCCCGCACGAAGGAATACTCGGATCGGATTGCGGCGATATTCCGCCAGCGCACGGCCTATGATTTGTGCCGCCATTCGTCCCAATTCCTGGAGGAGCTGATCTGGCAGGCGGGCAATGGCGGACGGGATCAGGAGATGAAGCGGATCATGGATCTGATTCAGCGTAATTATAATGAGAATCTTAAACTGGAAACACTAGCCTCCGTATTTAATTACAACAGCGCCTACCTGGGGAAGATGTTCAAAAATACAACCGGAGAATACTTCAATACGTACCTCGATAAGGTCCGGATCGACAAAGCCAAGGATTATTTGAAGCAGGGCATGAAGGTGTATCAGGTTGCGGAGAAGGTCGGGTATACGAATGTCGACTATTTTCATAGCAAGTTTAAAAAATACGTCGGTACCTCTCCATCCAATTTCCGTAAGGAGCTGGACCTGTAATCAGTCGCCACATTCTCACCTACAACCAGACTAAACATAAGTACTTTCATATCGTGCCCTTTAGACGCGACTAAGGTACGCGTCTTTTTGTTTTCCCCCTTTCCTTCCCCAAGGCATTATCGGGGAATTCAAATGCTGCGAAGCATAGAGCGGAGGGGCCGGAATCGTATCGGAGATACGATCCGGACACGGAGCGGCACATAGCTCTTCTGCATTTCTCTCCCCCCGTTAATGTCTAATTTTTATATGATTTTTAAGCCAATCCTTCGGGTACTTCCCTGCCCCAGCTTGGTTTATCATCAGGATATACAAGAGAGGAGGGGTTGGTTTGAAAGCGGTAACAAAGACAGAAGGTAGCATCCAACCTGCCGCAAAGAAAAAGAAAGGCTTTTGGGCCACTTTCAAAGAGCAGAAAGTACTGTACGGAATGTCGCTTCCATTCATCGTCATTGTATTCATTTTCAGCTACTTGCCGGTGTGGGGCTGGTTGATGGCATTCCAGAATTACAAGCCAGGCAAAGGGATATTCGAGCAAAAATGGGTGGGCCTGGACCATTTCGCAGCACTTTTCGCGGACGATAAGTTTTATCTGGTGTTGCGGAATACACTCGCCATGAGTTTCATGGGATTGATCGTTGGGTTCACGATTCCGATCCTATTCGCAGTCTTGTTGAATGAGCTTCGTGGAAGCGTATTCAAGAGGACCGTACAGACGATATCTTATCTGCCTCATTTTGTGTCCTGGGTCGTGGTTGCCGGTATCGTGACCAAAATGCTGTCCACAGATGGAGGCGCTGTCAATCAGCTGCTGATGTGGCTGGGGTTGATTGATCAGCCCATACAGTTCATGGCTCAGGGGAACCTGTTCTGGTACATCGTAACGGGCTCCGATATATGGAAGGAAATGGGCTGGAGCGCGATCATTTATTTGGCAGCGATTTCAGGCATTGATCAGGAGCAATTCGAAGCAGCCAAGGTTGACGGCGCGAGCCGACTTCGCCAAATATGGCATATTACGCTGCCAAGCATCGCCCCTACGATTGCAATTCTAATGATCATGTCCATCGGACATCTGATCAGCATCGGCTTCGAGAAGCAGTTCTTGCTGGGTAACCCGCTGGTGGTGGATTATTCCCAGGTGCTGGATCTGTATGCGCTGAATTATGGCCTTGGGATGGGGCGTTTCTCATTCGGTACGGCCATCGGGATGTTCAACTCCATTGTGAGTATCCTCTTGTTGCTGATCGCTAACGGCGTATTCAAAAAATTCACGAAGCAATCGATTATGTAGGGGAGGGAAGCAGCATGGCACGAACTAAAACAGCATTCAAGCCCACGCTCTCCGACCGCGTGTTTGATATTGTTAACTTTACTTTTATGACACTGGTCATGATCGTTACTCTGTATCCGTTCCTGAATGTTCTTGCGATATCATTGAACGATTCCGTAGATACAGTACGTGGGGGGATCTATCTCTGGCCGCGGGAGTTTACGCTTGAGAATTACGTGCAGATCTTCAAATACGACGGTTTGATTACAGGGGCCAAAATTACGATTCTCCGTACGCTGGCAGGAACATTCTTGGGCTTGTTAAGCGGCACAATGCTGGGCTACGTCCTCAGCAGGGTGGACTTTCAGGGAAGAAAGTTCATGTCGACCTTTCTTGCGCTGACGATGTACTTCTCCGGCGGAATGATTCCAGTGTTCATTCTGATCCGCGACCTGAACATGATGAATTCGTTTCTGGTCTACATCATTCCGGGAATGGTAAGCGCGTTCAACGTATTCGTTATCCGGTCTTTCATCGACAGCCTGCCTTATTCGCTGCAGGAATCGGCTAAGCTTGACGGGGCCAACGATTTCACGATCTATTACAAAATCATTCTTCCGCTCTGTAAGCCCGTACTGGCTACCATCGCCTTGTTCCTGGCCGTCGGGCAGTGGAACTCATGGTTCGATACGTATCTCTATAACGGCAACGCACCCCATCTCACGACGCTTCAATTCGAGCTGATGAAGGTGCTTCAGAGCACGCAGGGACAAACCAGCGGCATGATGTCGGGGCAGAACATGGCCGATATCGTGAAGCAGGTGTCGCCGGAATCGATCAAAATGGCGATCACGATTGTTGTTACGGTTCCCATATTGCTCGTCTATCCGTTCCTGCAGCGGTATTTTGTGAAAGGCATGACGCTTGGAGCCGTAAAAAGCTAAGCGCAAGTATGGTATCAGCAGGCAACATGTCCTGTTATACGATAGATGATCAAAAATCGATTTAGGGGGTATAGCAATGAAACATAAGAAGAGATTGTCGCTGCTGCTCGCGATCATGATGATGGCCACATTCGTTCTGGCGGCATGCGGCAACGGCGACAGCAACAATAGCGCAAACGGCGGCGAAGAAGGAAGCAGCGGCAACGATACGCAGCAGGAAGAGAAGCTCGAGCCGATGACCATGACGTATTACAGCGCGGATTCCAATGCAAACTGGGCCAACATGCAGGACGCGGTCGGCAAGAAGCTGACCGAGAAAACCGGCATTACGATCCAGGCCGAATACGCGGTGGACGGCTCCAATCAGAAGCTCCCGCTGATGGTGGCGAGCGGGGAATATCCGGACTTGGTATTTGCCAAGGGTGACGCCAATTTGTTTGTGGATTCCGGAGCGTTTATTGATCTGACAGATCTGATCGAAGAGCATGCGCCGAATATCAAGAAGGTGTATGGAGAATATATGAGCCGTCTGAAATGGAGCAATGAGGATGAGGCCATCTATGTCCTCCCGACACTTGCAGCGGTGGACCATCAGGCCCTTGATGCTGGCGGCACGTTCCAGATCCAGCATGAAGTGCTGAAAGAACTCGGTTACCCTGAACTGAAAACGGTGAAGGATTATGAGAACGCACTGAAAGAGTATGCCGAGAAACACCCGACCATTGACGGCCAGCCGACGATTCCGCTGACGTTGAATGCGGACGGATGGAGAATCATGATCTCGGTAACAAACCCGGCGTTTATCGCGACAGGCGTATCGGATGACGGCGAGTACTATATCGACCCGGAAACAACCGAGGCGAAGCTTCATTACAAGCGGCCGGAAGAGAAGGAATACTTCCGCTGGCTGAATCATATGAACGCCGAGGGCTTGTTGGATAAAGAAACGTTCGTGCAGAAGACGGACCAATACGAAGCTAAAATCTCCTCTGGCCGTGTTCTTGGCGTCATCGATCAGGAGTGGGGCTTCGGCAATGCAACCAACGCGCTAAGATCTTCCGGTAAGGAAAACCGCACCTATGCGAGATTCCCGATCCAACTGGATGAGTCGACCAAGGATGCAACATTCCAAGACACGGGTTACGTCGCCGGATGGGGCGTAGGCATTACGACATCCGCGAAGGATCCGGTTCGAATCATCAAGTTCCTGGATTATCTGGCTTCCGAAGAAGGGCAAGTTTTGATGAATTGGGGAATCGAAGGCGAGCATTACAACGTGGTGGACGGCAAGCGCGTCATTCCGGAAGATGTCCAAGAGCGCAAAACCTATGACAACGCCAACTTCACCAAGGAAACAGGAATCGGCTTGTACAACGCCATGTTCCCTCGTTACGGCGACGGCGTGAAGGATTCGACGGACAATTATTACACAACGAACTTCCCGGAGACGATCATAGAGAACTATACGCCATCCGCGAAGGAAACGCTGAAAGCGTACGGCGCGGAAATGTGGAAAGACCTGTGGCCGAAACAAGAAGAATTTGAAGTGAAGCCGTGGGGCGTTGCTTACAACATTCCGGTACCGAGCGACTCCAATATCAATATCACGTACAAAAAGGTGGAAGAGATTACCCGGAAGCGGATTCCGGAAGTCATTCTTGCCGATCCTGCGAAATTCGATGCGCTGTATGATCAGTTCATCAAAGAACTGAATGATGCCGGCGCCGAGAAGATGGAGCAGGAATACACCGAATTGGTACGCGAACGCGTGGAACTCTGGAATAATTAAGGTAGAGGCGAATAGAAGGGGCCGGCTGTATGCGGCCCCTTTTACCGCTATTCAAGGCAGTTGCTGCTAGCGGCGGGCCTTAAGTTATTCGAATAAATACAACCTAAGATGAAGGATTTAAGGTGTTTTTCGAGAAGACCTTTATCAAATTGGAATAAGGGGGGATTACACTGAATTCAGTACAGCAGCAGGCCTCAACATTGTGGTATCGGAAGCCCGCGGCCAAGTGGGAAGAAGCGCTTCCGCTTGGAAACGGCCGTCTTGGCGCCATGGTGTTCGGGGGCGTACAGGAAGAACGCATTCAATGGAATGAAGATACACTTTGGTCCGGGTTTCCCCGGGACACGAATAATTATGAGGCTCTCCGGCATTTGGCATCGGCAAGAGAGCTGATTGCGTCCGGAAAGTATACCGAAGCCGAACAGTTGATTGAGGACAAGATGGTCGGCAGAAGCACGGAGTCCTTTTTACCATTAGGAGATTTGGTTATCAGACAGAGCGGTGTTGGGGATGATTGGACGGACTATAGGCGCGAACTGGATTTGGATACAGGAATTGCATCCACTCACTTTCGAGCCGGTGGCTCCGATGGTCGCTTCAGCAGGGAAGTATTCATCAGTGCGCCTGATCAGGTAGCGGTTATTCGTTATACGACCACGAACGCTGGAACCATCCAATTGGAGATCGGGCTTCGTTCACCGCTGCAGCATGGTACCTGCAGCGCAGAAGACGGATCCTTGGTGTTGTACGGACACGCTCCCACCCATATCGCTGAGAATTACAGAGGTGATCACCCCGGGGCGGTGCTCTATGAAGACGGGCTTGGCATACGGTATGAAATGAGGCTGCTGGCCTTAACGGATAGCGGGCAGGTTACGGTGGATGACAGCGGTATACGTATTCACGGCGCAGGCTCGGTCACGCTGCTGATTGCGGCTGCCACGAATTTTGAAGGCTTCGATCGCTCTCCGGGTTCTGGAGGAACCGATCCGTCCGGTATATGCAGGAGAAGGCTTCAGGACGCGATGGGGCGTGGCTTTGAAGAATTGCGCTCACGGCATGTCCAAGACCATCAAGCCTTGTTCAGACGCGTGGACCTTCAGCTTGGCCGTTCAGAGAATGGACGTTCCATAGAAGCTTTAGCCACCGATGAGCGGATGGAAGCGTACCGGGAAGGACGGGAGGATGCAACTCTCGAGGCGCTGATGTTTCAATTCGGAAGGTATTTGCTCATTGCCAGCTCTCGGCCAGGTACACAGCCAGCACATCTGCAGGGCATATGGAATCCGCATGTACAGCCGCCATGGAACAGCGATTATACAACGAATATCAATACGGAGATGAACTACTGGCCCGCAGAGACGACGCATCTGAGCGAGTGTCATGAGCCGCTGATCCAGATGATCCGGGAGCTTAGCGTAAGCGGTGCCCGGACGGCGAAAATTCATTACGGCGCCCGTGGATGGGTTGCCCACCATAACGTGGATCTGTGGCGAATGGCCAGCCCGAGCGATGGCAGGGCCATGTGGGCTTTCTGGCCAATGGGCGGCGCATGGCTGTGCCGGCATCTATGGGAGCATTACCAATTCCAGCCGAATCTTGAATACTTGCGAGAAACGGCTTATCCGCTGATGAGGGATGCGGCATTGTTTTGCCTGGATTGGCTTATTGAAGACGGGAAAGGGCATCTCGTGACCAGCCCGTCGACATCGCCCGAGAATCAGTTCCTTACCGCGGAAGGCCTGCCTTGCAGCGTGTCGGCAGGCTCCACTATGGACATGGCCATCATCCGGGATATATTCCAGAATTGTATTGAAGCATCGCAGCTGCTGGACCAGGATGCCGAGCTGCGGGAGGAGTGGAGGGCAGCGGCAGCGAGGCTGCTGCCTTACGCCATTGATGCCGAGGGCAAACTCATGGAATGGAGCGAGCCTTACCCGGAAGCGGAGCCCGGACATCGGCACGTATCGCATTTGTATGGGCTGTACCCCGGCTCCGACATTACCCTTCAGGATACGCCGCAGCTTGCGGAAGCCGCTTATCGTACGCTGATGTCGCGGATCGACCATGGAGGAGGGCATACGGGGTGGAGCTGTGTATGGCTGATCAACCTGTTTGCCCGGCTACAGCAGCCGGACAAGGCGTATGATTATGTCCGGACGCTGATTTCCCGTTCCATGCATCCTAATCTGCTTGGGGACCATCCTCCCTTCCAGATCGATGCGAATTTTGGAGGTACGGCCGGACTTGTGGAAATGCTGCTCCAGAGCCACTTGGGTGCTATTCAGCTGCTGCCGGCGCTGCCGAAAGCGTGGGCAGCAGGAGCCGCAAGAGGATTAAAGGCTCGCGGCGGGTTTATTGTGGACATGGAATGGAGCGAAGGCATCCTAACGTCTGCGCGCGTAATCTCTACGCATGGCCGAGTCTGTAGAATTAGCTGTTCCGTGCCTCTCGCCGTTAAAAGGGAAGACGGAAGTGCGGTGACGATGGATGAGCAGGGCTCATTTGAAACGGTCAGCGGGGCGATATACCTGATCAAGCCAGCGACTTCCAAAGGCAGCCGCGAACACGATTGATCGTACAACGTAGAACGCTTTGTTGATGGCGAACTGGATTCGGAATTAAGAAGCTAAAGGAGCTGAACCCTAAATGATTAACGAAAAGTTACCCAAAATGTGGTATGGCGGCGATTATAACCCCGAGCAATGGGATGCAGAAGCGTGGAAGGAAGATGACCGCATGTTTAAGCTGGCGGGCATCGATGTGGCCACCATCAATGTATTCTCCTGGGCTTTGAGTCAGCCGAATGAGGATACGTACGATTTTGCCTGGCTGGACGAGACGATCGAACGGCTGTATCGGAACGGGGTATATATCTGTCTGGCAACCAGCACAGGGGCCCATCCGGCTTGGATGGCCCGTAAATACCCGGATGTGCTGCGCGTCGACTACGAGGGACGTAAACGCAAATTCGGAGGTCGCCATAACTCCTGCCCAAACAGCCCCACTTACCGTAAATACGCCAAAATCATGGCCGGCAAGCTGGCGGAACGTTATAAGGATCATCCTGCCGTCCTGATCTGGCACGTATCGAACGAATACGGCGGATACTGTTACTGCGATAATTGCGCCGCGGCATTCCGGACTTGGCTCGAGCAGCGCTACGGCACGCTGGATGCCGTGAACAAGGCATGGAATACCCGCTTCTGGGGACATACCTTCTACGACTGGGAAGACATTGTCGTACCTAACGCATTAAGCGAGGAGTGGTCCGGTAATCGAACCAATTTCCAAGGCATATCCCTGGATTACCGCCGTTTCCAGTCGGACAGCCTGCTGGACTGCTATAAGCTGGAGCGGGATGAATTGAAGCGAATCACACCAGATATTCCGGTGACCACGAATCTGATGGGCTTCTATCCCGAGCTGGATTACTTCAAATGGGCCAAAGAGATGGATGTTGTATCCTGGGACAACTACCCGTCTCTGGATACTCCATATAGCTATACGGCCATGGCGCATGCCTTGATGCGGGGACTTAAGGGAGGACAGCCTTTTATGCTCATGGAGCAGACGCCGAGCGTCCAGAACTGGCAGCCGTACAACTCGGCCAAGCGACCTGGGGTTATGCGGTTGTGGAGCTACCAAGCGGTCGCCCATGGCGCGGATACGGTGATGTTCTTCCAGCTGCGCCGTTCGATCGGAGCCTGCGAGAAATATCACGGAGCGGTCATCGAACATGTAGGACATGAACATACCCGCGTATTCCGCGAGTGCGCGGAGCTGGGCAAGGAGCTGCAGCAGCTGGGGGACCGAATCCTGGATGCCCGTTCCGACGCCAAAGTCGCGATCATCTACGACTGGGAGAATCGATGGGGCATTGACCTGTCGAGCGGTCCGACCGTTGCCCTTAATTACGTGAATGAGGTCCATAAATATTATGATGCTCTGCACCAGCTGCATATTCAGACCGATATGATCAGCGTGGAAGAGGACTTCCGGAAGTATGACGTTGTCATCGCACCTGTGATGTATATGGCAAAGCAGGGATTTGCAGAGCGCGTGGAGGCCTTTGTGTCGCAAGGCGGAACCTTTGTGACGACCTTCTTCAGCGGGATCGTGAACGAGAATGATCTGGTGACGCTGGGCGGTTATCCGGGCGAGCTGCGCAAGGTGATGGGAGTTTGGGCCGAGGAGATTGATGCGCTGCTTCCGGGCCAGCAGAATCAGATGGTGCTGCGAGGCCGGAAGGGACAACTGGAGGGCACCTACGACTGCGGCATTCTATGCGACGTGATCCATGCTGAAGGAGCGGAAGTCGTTGCCGAATACGGCTCCGATTACTATCAGGGGATGCCATCGTTAACCGTGAATTCCTTCGGGCAGGGGAAGGCCTGGTATGTGGCCACAAGTCCGGAGCCTCAATTCCTGAAGGACCTGATGCAAACGATATGCAATGACCATGGCATTGAGCCCGTCCTGAAGGCTCCGGAAGGCGTTGAGGTGACAAAACGCGTGAAGGAGGGCGTGGAGTTCACCTTTGTACTTAATCACATGCCGGAGAGCAAACTCGTGCCATTGGCAGGGGAGACCTACGTTGACCTGCTGACAGGAGAGGAGCATCGAGATTCCTGCGAAGTGCCGGCACGCGGAGTCATGATCTTGGAGAAGCAGCAGGGGTAGAAGGAGTGCATGAAGTTTCTGCGAAGGCATTAATCTAAGGGTTCACATAAAAAAGCAGAGAAAGCGGGGGATTCCCATGCTCTCTCTGCTTTATTTTATATGCCCAACTCAGACTGCTTGCCTTTAGCGGCAAACCGCTGCCCAGTCTACGCTTCCTGCTCATGCAGCTTGCGGAATTCCTTCGGCGAAATGCCCTCTTGCTTCTTAAAGACAAGACTGAAATATTTCTCGTTCTTGAAGCCGATCATTTCGGAAATCGCTGCCATTTTCAAGCTCGGGTTTTGCAGCAGGATTTTGGCCTTGGAGATGCGGATGCGGTTCAGATGTTCCGGGATGTTAATGCCGTGCCTTTGCTTGAATTTGCGGGAAATGTACTCACGGCTTACGTGAAATCGATTTGCAATATCATACAGCGAGACATCGTTCTGATAATTTTGCTCGATAAACGCCGTAATGTCATGGATCAGGTCCTGACCCGTTTGCTTCTGAGACTGGACAGCCGAGGCCAGCAGGCTCATTAATTCAATCCAATACTGCTGCCACTCTGACAGCGAGCACACATACTTGTCCGGGCTTGGCCGCTCGATGGTGGCGCTTTCCTCTTTGTACAATTTCAACAAAGCTTCAGACGACGGGTTAGCCGTTTCATGAATGACGTGATTGGCGAATCTTTCGATATCGCGGTCCCAACGCTCCAGAAGTTCCGGCGTGAGAACGCCGCTTTTCCGAATAGCTGCGATGAATGATTCTACGGCTTCGGTTATGGGAGCGGGCTGGCCGCTAAGTATGGCGAGCTTCCAGGTATCCTCAAATCCGCTGAACTGCAAGCCTCTATGATGGTCAACGCCCGATCGGCGCTGCTCCTCTGTATCATGGATAAAGTGATTAAGCACCGTTAAATCGCGCTGATGCAGGGCGGACGAGCTTCGGGCATACAATTCCGGAATGTCTGCCGGGTATTGACCGTCGGGACTCACGCCAAAATGCATGTGGCGCGACAGGGTGCGGTGCATCCCGTTATTGATCTCTTGTAGCAGCGTGGCAAGTGTGGCAAGCTGATCCCACAGCAAAATAACCAGCTGGTGAGGTGAACCAAAGTGACGGAAAGCGATCCCGATCCGGTCCTTTTGCAGAAATTCATTGCAAATATTGAGCAGGGCAAACATAAGCAAGTCCTGATGATGGCCAAAGCGGCTATAAAGCGCGTGGTCAGACTTGTCCATTTGCATGACGGCCAGACGTATCGTCTGCGCATGCTCCGGTACGATGCCTTCATCCTTGAGGCGATGGACCACCTGGGAATGGGCGCTTTTGTCATCGATAAGGCTGGATAACAGCTTCTCGGAATAGACCGGCCGGTACTCGTTCACCTGAACATGCTGCTGCCGCGCCGCAAGGCGCTCCCGTTCCTCGGCTTTCCAGGCGGCAGTCGCCTTGGCTACCGCTTGGTTGATAACGGTTTCCTCTATGGGCTTCAGGATATAATCCGTGCCGCTGTACCAGATGGTGTTGCGTACGAATTCGAAGTCGTCATGCCCGCTGATAACAATGAATTTAATATCCGGGTAATTTTTATGAATCCATTCCATGAGATCCACGCCGTTTTTGAGCGGCATCAGCATATCCATGAGCACGAGGCTCGGTCGGAACGCCGGAATCAGCTCCATCGCCTCAAGGCCATTGGCGGCTTCCTCAATATCGGTAATCCCGTGCGTCTCCCATTGGACCAGCAGTCGTATGGCTTTACGCACGCGAGACTCGTCATCCACGATCAATGCCTTCATCCGTTTCACCTTCCACATTTATAGTCAGTACAACTCGAAAGCCATGCGGCTTGTTGTTTTCGATGCTGAACTTGGATTTTCCGCGATAATACAGTCTCAGCCTTGTCATGATGTTGATGAGTCCGATCCCGCTGCTGTCTTCCGTTTCCATTTCGGAATGAACCTGAAGCTGTTCCAGATCCATCTCTTCCATCCGAAGCAATTGCTCCTGCAGGGTTTGAAACGGCTCATCCTGCATTCCGTTTCCGTTGTCCTCAACCGTGATCTGCACGATGGAGGCCGACAGGCGCTTACTTTTTAACGCGATGTAATTGTTTTCCGCCAAGGGGTTCATGCCATGCTTGAAAAAGTTCTCGATCAGCGGCTGAACCAGCATTTTCGGGATCAACACCTGCAAAGTCGACTCATCCACATCGTAACGGAAGTCGAACTGATTCTCAAATCGTTCCTTCTGCAGCTCCGCGTAATCCTTGATATGATCGAGCTCCGTGGCCAGCGTGACCGGCTTGTCCGTATTGTACATGCTGTATCTCATCATCCGGGCAAGAGCGGAGATCAGGGAGTAAATCCTCTTCATGCCATGCTCAAGCGCAAGGGTGCCGATGGTTTGCAGCGCATTGTTCATAAAATGCGGGTTCACCTGAGCCTGCAGCGCCCGGAGCTGGTTGGTCCGGTTCGCCAGCTTCAGCTTGTATTCCTGCAAGATGAGGTTGTTGATCGTATCCATCATGCTGCCGAACCTGCGGTGGAGGGTTCCGATTTCGTCTTTGCGGTTAGAGGAGATATCCACGCTCATTCGTCCGCTTTTGACTTGGCTCATAAGGCCCACCAATTCCCGGATCGGCGCCGTAACATAGACCGAAATCCAGATCGTGGCAGCGATGATGAGAATAAGGGATACGCCGATCAGCAAAATATTGACGAAGGCTGCTTTGTCCGCGCTGCTCAGAATATAGGAGGAAGGAATCTCCTTAATCATCGTCCAGTCGCTGATCGACGTCTTGATATTGTTATACAGATAGATTTTGTTGTTATACTCAAAATGGCCTTCCTTCTTGCCGGACTGCTTGATGGTGTCGTACCATTCCGTTTGAATCTGCTGTCCAAGCTTCTCGTCATGGCCGGCATACATGATATAGCCGGCTTCATTCGTAATATACAGCTGCTCATGTTCGGGCTGGAACAGCTGATTGCTGATCCGGCTCAGGAAGTTCATATCCAGATCGATGGCGAGAATGCCTAATCGCTCGGTAGAAGGGACGCGTTCTATGACCCGGTACATCGTGAATACTTGTTTATCGGCCTCGTAGGGATAAGCTAACTGAAAGCCATACGTGTGCAGGGGATGGGGCGGCTGCAAGACCACCGTATCGTTGCTAAGATCGGGAATTTCGGGATAGAGGTTGACGTCACTTGTTTTTCTGGCGATATCCTGGGCGAACAATGTGGCCTCTCTTTTGCCGTCGACATAAAGATAGACCTGTCTGGAGCCGCTGATGGCTTTTTGAATGGACTGCAGCGTGGCGGACTGCCTGCCGCTGGCATTGATGTTCTCATGACTATAATAAAGGCTGCGGAAAAAATCCGGATCCGAATAAACCGTAAGGGAATTACGGTTCATGTCTTCCAAATAGCTCTCCAAATTCAACCGTCCCTGATAGAGGAGGTTCATATTTTCAACAACGGCCCGTTCCTTGAGCGAGTTGGTGGTCATGACATAGCTGATGATCATGGAGATGGTGGTCGGAATGATGGTGGCCATGATCATAAAGGTAATCAATTTTGTGCGAATGCTATTCCAATTCCAGTTCAATAAATTCACCGCCGATCAATTTTCTATACCATTTAGTTCACATCCTGTGGTAGTCCCAGGGTCTTCATCTTAGCATAATTAAATCATAGAGAAATGGATAGAGAAACGATAGGACAAGCGGAGGGGGATTTACATGAACAGCAAGAGAACGGCTGCCTTGACGCAGCAGTTGGTTTATATCGGACCCGCGCTGCTGTTTTTCGGTATTACGATCATTATCCCATTTGTGATGGGGATGTATTACTCGTTTACCAACTGGAATGGTGTCTCGGGGAATGTCGAATGGGTCGGGCTGGACAATTTCAAACAGATTTTCACAAATGACAGCGCATTCGCACAGTCCTTCTGGTTTACCACCAAGTTTACGATCGTTGGCGTGCTTCTAACGAATCTGGTCGGTTTTTTCCTGGCCTACTTCTTAACGAAAAATATTAGGGCGCGCAACTGGCTGCGGACGATCTTCTTCATGCCGAACGTGATCGGCGGATTGCTGCTGGGCTTCATCTGGCAGTTCATCTTCATAAAGGGCTTTGCCACCGTTGGCGAGGCTACGGGGATTCCGTTCTTTAATCTTCCGTGGCTGGGAGACGAAGTGACCGGCTTCTGGGGCATTGTCATGGTCTTTGTATGGCAATCGTCAGGCTATCTGATGGTCATCTACATCGCGTCCATTACGAATGTGTCCAAGGAAGTCATGGAAGCTGCCGAGATTGATGGAGCGAACCGGTTTCAAGTGCTTAAGAGCATCATCGTTCCGCTTATCATGCCGGCGGTCACCGTATGTTTATTCCTGGCGATATCCTGGTCATTCAAAATGTTCGACCTGAACCTGTCCCTCACGAAGGGCGGGCCATACCGCTCCACGGAGTCACTGGCCATGAACGTGTACAATGAGGCATTCCTGAACAACCGGTATGGACTCGGGACGGCCAAGTCCCTGATCTTCTTCCTGGTCGTTGCCGTCATCACGCTCATTCAAGTCCGATTAACGAAGCAGAAGGAGGTTGAAGCTTAAATGAGATCGAAGAAACCTCCTATGTCGGCTTCCACGATCGTATTGCAGATTGTGATGGTCATTATTGCGCTGATCTTCCTGGCGCCCTTTTACTTCCTGCTGGTGAACTCGGTCAAATCGCTGGGCGATATTATGGTCGACGCGGCGAACTGGCCAACCGCCTTTCATTTTGACAACTACAGCAAGGCTTGGGAAATGACCCGCTTCCCGGAAGCATTCGCGAATTCGGTCATCATTACGGTTATCAGTAATCTCATCATTGCCATGCTGAGTGCGATGGCGGCTTACCGAATGGTTCGGTCCAATACGAGATTCAATCAAATCGTGTTCATGCTGTTCGTATCGGCCATGGTCATTCCGTTCCAATCCATTATGATTCCATTGCTGCAGGTCATTAACTTCCTGGGCGTTAACAACAGTATCGTGGGCTTGATTCTCAGTTATCTGGGGCTCGGCATCCCGTTGTCGGTCTTCCTGTTCCACGGATTCGTGAAAGGCATTCCGCTTGAAATCGAAGAAGCCGCCACGGTCGACGGAGCTTCTCCGTTCAGAGTATTTGCCCGGATCGTTTTGCCGATGCTGAAACCTATGATGGTGACGGTCATCATCTTGAACTGTCTGTGGGTCTGGAACGATTACCTGCTGCCGTCCTTGATTCTGCAAAGTCCGGAACTGCGGACGATTCCGCTTGCGACCTTTGCCTTCTTCGGGCAGTATTCGAAGCAATGGGATATGGCGCTGCCGGCGCTCGTGCTGGGCATTACGCCGATCATCATCTTCTTCCTGTCGTTACAGAAGTACATCGTTGAAGGCGTTGCTGCCGGCTCCGTTAAGGGGTAAAGGCAGCCTGGCTTCTCCCAAATCGGTTATTCCATCTTTATATATAAACAATTCTAGGGGGTAGTAAAGATGAACAAAATGAAATTATCACTCGTGATGCTGCTGGCTTTCTCGCTGCTGCTTGCGGCCTGCGGCGGCAAGTCGGAGGAAGGCCAGGGCGGAAGCTCAGATGGAGCTTCCGGCGAAGTGAAGACCGTTAAGATTTTCCAATTCAAAACCGAGATCGTAGACGGCTTGAATGAACTCAAGGTTGAATTCGAGAAGGAGTATCCGAACATCAAGCTGGATATTCAAACCGTGGGCGGCGGTGCCGACTATGGTGCTGCTCTGAAAACGAAGTTTGCATCCAACGATGCGCCTGATATTTTCTCCAATGGCGGCGACGCCGAGATGGAGATGTGGATTGACCGCTTGGAGGATCTGTCCGATCAGCCTTGGGTGAACGATCTGGTGGACATGGCGAAAGAGCCGATGACCAAAGACGGTAAAGTATACGGCATGCCGATGAACCTTGAAGGATGGGGTTACATCTACAATAAAGATTTGTTTGAGCAGGCGGGCATTACCGAGCTTCCTAAAACCTATGCCCAACTGGAAGATGCCGCGAAGAAGCTGGAAGCGGCAGGCATAACCCCTTTTGCTAATGCTTATCAGGAATGGTGGTTGATCGGTAACCAAGGCATTAACCCGGCGTTTGCCCAGCAGGAGGATCCGAATGCCTTTATCCAGGGCTTGAACGACGGAACGCAAAAATTCGCGGGCAATGCGAAGTTCGAAGAGTGGGCCAAGCTGATGCAGCTGACACTGGATCACGGGAACAAAAACCCGCTGACCACCGATTACAATACGGCCATTTCCCTGCTGGCTACCGGCAAAACAGCCATGATGCAGAACGGCAACTGGGCCCAAACCGAGATTGATGCCATCAATCCGGACCTGAATCTTGGCTACCTGCCGATGCCGCTTGGCGACAATGCGGAGCTGAATGACAAGCTGAACGTAGGCGTACCTGCGAACCTGGTCATCAACAAGGATTCCGCGTCGAAGGAAGAAGCGAAGATCTTCCTGAACTGGTTTGTCACATCCGATATCGGTAAAGAGTACATCGTCAAAAAATTCAAATTCATTCCGGCCTTGAAAACCATCGAAGCAACGCCTGAGGATATGGGTGATCTCGGCTCCGCTGTGTGGGAGTATGTGCAGGCTGGAAAAGTACTGCCAAGACAATCCGCGAAGTTCCCTGACGGTGTAGCACAGGAATTCTCCGGTGCGATGCAGGCCTTCTTCGCCGGCAAATCCGATGCGAACAAGATGCTTGAGGATATGCAGACATCCTGGGATAGTCTGAAAAAGTAAGGAGCAGCACTCTAACCCGAGTTAGCGAATCATCATAAGAGGTATGATCCCTGTCCGACAAGACTTGGGATGGTGCCTCTTTTCTTTAAGATTCAAATAACGTCGATCGTTACGATTTTCCTAGCTAGAAGAACGATGAAGGAGGCAATTTGATGATTAATCAACGTTTTCCCAAGATATGGTATGGCGGGGACTATAATCCCGAGCAATGGGATAAGGCAACGATGGAAGAGGACCTGCGCATGTTCGAACTGGCCGGTGTTGACGTGGCGACCCTCAATGTATTCTCCTGGGCTAAAACGCAGCGCGATGAGGACAGCTATGATTTCACGTGGCTTGACGAAATTATGGACCGCTTGGCAGAGGAGCAGGTTCATGTCTGCTTGGCAACAAGCACGGGGGCGCATCCGGCCTGGATGGCCAAGAAATACCCGGACATCCTGCGTGTTGACTACGACGGGCGCAAACGCAAATTCGGCGGTCGCCATAATTCATGTCCGAACAGCCCGACATATCGCAAATATTCGGTGCTGATGGCGCGTAAGCTGGCTGAGCGCTACAAAGATCATCCGGCACTGGTCATCTGGCACGTCTCGAATGAGTACGGCGGGTATTGTTATTGCGACAACTGCGAGTTGCAGTTCCGCGTCTGGCTGAAAGAGCGCTACGGGTCGCTCGACAAGCTGAATGCCGCATGGAACACCGGCTTCTGGGGCCATACCTTTTACGAGTGGGACGAGATTGTGGTACCGAATGCGCTCAGCGAGGAATTCGCCGGAAACC
Organism: Paenibacillus sp. JZ16; assembly: GCF_015326965.1. NCBI lineage: Bacteria > Bacillati > Bacillota > Bacilli > Caryophanales > Paenibacillaceae > Paenibacillus > Paenibacillus sp. JZ16. The sequence continues at coordinate 3,455,881 of NZ_CP017659.1, read as the reverse complement.
GAACCTTCTTCCAAGGGATATCGCTGGATTACCGCCGTTTCCAGTCCGACAGCCTGCTGCAATGTTACCGACTGGAACGAGATGAGCTGAAGAAAATTACGCCGGATATTCCGGTCACGACTAATCTGATGGGTTTTTATCCTGAGCTGGATTACTTCGAGTGGGCGAAGCACATGGATGTGGTATCCTGGGACAATTATCCCGCGATCGATACGCCGGTAAGCTTTACGGCGATGGCGCATAATCTGATGCGCGGGCTGAAAAGCGGACAGCCGTTCATGCTGATGGAGCAGACTCCGAGCGTTCAGAACTGGTCGCCCTACAATTCCGCTAAGCGTCCCGGCGTAATGAGGCTGTGGAGTTATCAGGCCGTAGCGCATGGCGCGGATACGGTCATGTTCTTCCAGCTCCGCCGTTCCGTCGGGGCGTGCGAGAAATTCCATGGCGCATTGATCGAGCACGTCGGACATGAGCATACCCGGGTCTTCCGGGAATGTGCGGAGCTGGGGCAAGAGCTGCAGCAGCTCGGAGACAAGCTGCTCGACTCCCGTTCGGACGCCAAGGTAGCGATTATGTATGATTGGGAGAATCGTTGGGCGTTGGAGCTGTCAAGCGGACCTTCCAAAGCGCTGAACTACGTGGATGAGGTTCATAAGTATTATGATGCGCTGTACCAGCTGAATATCCAGACGGATATCATCAGCGTTGAGGAGGACCTGAGCAAGTACGATGTGGTCATTGCCCCGGTGATGTATATGGTTAAGCCTGGCGTTGCCCAGCGCGTGGAGCGGTTTGTGTCCAGGGGCGGAACCTTTGTGACGACCTTCTTCAGCGGCATCGTCAATGAGAACGATCTGGTGACCCTGGGAGGTCATCCCGGCGAGCTGCGCAAGGTGACTGGCATCTGGGCCGAGGAGATCGATGCCCTGCTTCCCGGGCAGCAAAATCAGATCAACATGAAGCAGGATTGGGGGTCGCTGCGTGGAAGTTATCCATGTGGAATTTTGTGTGACGTCATCCATGCGGAGACAGCGGAGGTTCTGGCGGAGTACGGATCCGACTTCTATAAAGGCACGCCTGTTCTCACGAAGAATGTCTTTGGCGAAGGTCAGGCCTATTATGTGGCGAGCAGTCCGGATTCGCAGTTCCTGCAGGGATTTCTCGCCAATCTGTGCGAAGAACAGGGCGTGAAGCCGCTGCTGGAAACACCAGCCGGAGTAGAGGTGGTAGAGCGGGTGAAGGATGGGAACTCCTACTTGTTCATCATGAACCACAATGCCGAAGAGATGACGTTTGATGCAGGTTCTGCCAATCAATTCGATCTCCTGGGCAGCCGGCAGATTTCAGGCCATGTCACGATTCCGGGAAGGGACGTCATGATTCTGGAAAGGACGGCCGCCGTAAGGTCTTAAGAAGGACCATGGAGATTTAACTCGGACCTTGTTAGGGGGCAAAAAGCAGTGAGTATACATTTTCATGAAGATCTGGGAGTGTTCCATCTCCAAAGCGATCGGTCAAGTTACGTGATTGAGCTTGTGCGGGGCGTTTATCCGGCGCATGCCTATTGGGGGCGCCGGATTCGCGATAACCGCGTCGGCAATTTGCTGGAACGCCGGGGAAGAGCATCCTTTTCGCCAACGCCGTTTCGCGAGGATGCTTCCTTTTCCCTGGACAGCTTGCCTCAGGAATATCCCGGCTACGGCAGCGGCGATTTCCGGCAGCCTGCATATCAGGTACAGCTGGCTAACGGGACTACGGTCACCGAAGCGGAATATGTCCGTCACCGGATATACAGCGGCAAACCGAAGCTGGAAGGCTTGCCTGCCGTATATACGGAACAGGATGCCGAAGCGGATACGCTGGAGCTGGAACTTTTTGATCGGGCAAGCGGCTTGACGATTTATTTGTCTTATACGGTCATGAATGCGTTCGACGCCATCACGCGTTCCGTGTCCTTCCGTAATGACAGCAAGGAGAACATCACCCTGCTGCGGGCCATGAGCGCCAGCGTGGATATGAATCATAGCCGTTATGATCTTTTGCATCTTCATGGGGCATGGGCGAGAGAGCGCCATGTGCAGCGCAGGAGATTATCTCCCGGCATGCAGGGAATTGAGAGCCGCAGGGGTTCAAGCAGCCATAACCATAATCCGTTCCTTGCGCTGCTGTCCGAAGGCGCCGGCGAAGAGCACGGTGAGGTGTACGGCTTCAGCCTTGTATACAGCGGCAGCTTCTCCGCGCAGGTTGAGGTGGATCAATACGAAACAGCCCGGGTCACGATGGGATTGAATCCATTCGATTTTTGCTGGCTGCTGGAGCCGAGACAATCGTTCCAGACGCCGGAAGCGGTAATGGTCTTCTCGGCGGAGGGCCTCGGCGGCATGTCCAGACGCTATCATAAGATGTACCGTACAAGGCTGAGCCGGGGGCAATTCCGGGATGCCACGCGCCCGGTGCTGGTTAACAACTGGGAAGCGACCTACTTTAACTTTAATGCGGATAAAATCGAGCAGATCGCCAGCGCCGGAAGGGATCTCGGTATCGAGCTGTTCGTGCTGGATGACGGATGGTTCGGCAAGCGAAATGATGATACGACTTCCCTTGGGGATTGGGTCGTTGACAAGAACAAGCTGCCGGAGGGCCTGGAGGATCTCGTGAAGCGGGTCCGCAATCTGGATATGCAGTTCGGCTTGTGGTTTGAGCCGGAGATGATTTCGCCGGATAGCGATCTGTACCGTCAGCATCCGGACTGGTGCCTGCATGTGGAGGGACGCCGGCGAACGGAAGGAAGACAACAGCTGATCCTGGACTTCTCCCGTGAGGAAGTAGGCGATGCGGTGGCCGATATGGTTCGGAGCATCCTGCAAAGTGCGCCGATTACCTATGTGAAGTGGGACATGAACCGGAATATGACGGAAATCGGATCGGCTGCGCTGCCGCCTGAGCGCCAGCGGGAAACGGCCCATCGTTATATGCTGGGGTTGTATCGGGTGATGGAGCAGCTGACGACCGAGTTCCCGCATATTTTGTTTGAGAGCTGCTCCGGCGGCGGCGGACGTTATGATCCGGGGATGCTGTATTACATGCCGCAGACGTGGACAAGCGATAACTCCGATGCCGTCAGCCGATTGAAGATTCAATACGGAACGAGCCTTGTGTATCCTCTAAGCTCCATGGGAGCCCATGTGTCCGCCGTTCCGAATCATCAGGTGTTTCGGAATACTTCGCTGCGTACGAGAGGCCATGCAGCGATGTCGGGCAATTTCGGATATGAGCTTGACCTGACGGCCTTCAGTGAGCAGGAAAAGGAAGAGGTCCGCGAGCAGGTGAAACTGTACAAGGAGATTCGGCATCTGGTGCAGTTCGGGGATTTCTATCGCCTTCGGAATCCGTTCGAAGGGAACGAAGCAGCCTGGACCATCGTCTCCGAGGATCGCTCGGAAGCGGTGCTGTATTACTTCCGCATCTTAAGCGAGGCGAATGAGCCGATTGTGTGGCTGCGCACGGCAGGGCTGGATCCGGAAGGGGATTATCGGTGCGTGGAGGATGGGAACATCTACGGCGGGGACCGACTGATGAACGCCGGATTGGCCATTCCCGCGATGCATGGCGATTTCCAGAGCTTCATGTGGAGATTCGAGCGAGTGTAAGCTTTTGACTCATGCCAAGGGGGGCCAAACGCGCCCCGAGCGCAAGCGTTATGTATAATAAAGCTTCAGCATAAGCGAATAAAGCCAAAAGAACCGTCAGAGCTCAACAACTCTGGCGGTTCTTGCTCTTTCATTCCGGCTGCTCCTTAGGTTGTCGTGATGGAATAGGTACTCCGATCCGTAGTGAGCACCACTTGATGGTCCTGGATGTCCGCAGCCGTTAACCCGTCCAGTCCAATGACGAAGGCATCACTTGGCAGGGGCGCTTCATGGCCGGCCGTGATGACAACGCCGGGGCCGTGCAGCAGGAGCGCATGGCGGTCTCCATAACCGTCGATGGACTGCTCTTGATGCTGCTGGTGTTCAAAACGCTCCAGCTGTATTTTAATCTGATCCTGATCCTTCTCTTCTTGCTTGGATATGTGCAGAGTGTGATTGCTTTTGGATTGAAGCCAATGGGTGACCTCTTCGATCGATGGATTCATCATGAACACCTTCCTTGATTTTAGGGTGGCTTCAACTAGTCTGTCCATGATGGCGTAACCTTATTTCAAATTCATGGGCTTTCTCCGCCAGAAGTATATGAAAATTAACGCTGATCAAACCCTCTTCATCTATTTACGTGTTAATATAGTTAAATAATATGGAACAATCGCATGATACATAGGGAGGGGCCATGAGCAAGAAATGGTATTATGTTCTCGCCATCCTGTTCGTAGCCTGCAGCTGGGTCGGGAATGTCTGGTATTATGAAGCCAACCAACTGGGAAGAACCGTATTCCTTGAGCATCATGTGGAGACGAGGGAAGGGGGAGGCAGCGTATTTGACTTGTATTATGTAGAGGACAAACGATCAGACAAGACGTTAAGCTCCATCCGGATCGAAGGTTATCCCGAACAGATCGTAACGCCATACCCCAAATATGCAGAGTATCAGAGGCAATACTTAGGCAAAATGATGGTGAACTTGAATAAACCCGCTCCTGAGGAAGAAGCCCCAGAAGTAGAGCAGCTTAAGGAACCGGTTCTCGTTCGAGAGATTACCGCCCTATATTCCGATGGAACCTCGGAACAAGTGGATATCGGGGAGATTTACATATGGCCTGGCGTATATGATCAGGAAGAACAACATCCGGTATCGTGGACGTCCGGCGGATCCTCTTCCGATAACTCGGGCTACGAATCTGCCGTCGTGAAGCGGAACCTTCAGTTAACGGCGTTCTCTTCTAAATTGCTGGATATCGCAGAAGAGGGGGATCTTCGAATCCATGCCGACATTTCCGGACTAATACCGGGTACTAGTTACCAGTCGCAGCCTTCGGAAGCGCACATCGAGTTAAGAGGTGAACCTATCGACGAGATTCAGCTTCCACTTAAGATTAATAAAGGGGATTCCATTAGAATCAGCCATCAATTTGATATGCCATCGCTTAAGAAGAGTATGCAGGTATATCAGTTGATATTGAGAAGCACCTTTATAGAGGAACGCGGGCGGAGATGTTATGAAGACACGCTGATTCCTTATCAACCAAGTCCGACGGAACAAGAAATGGCGAAATTTGTCCGGGAAAGCAGGAAGGGGTCATGAGGAGCGCTTGTTATCGCATCGTGTGGGGGCTGCTCTTTGTACTGGTCGACCTTAAGATCGAATTTGTGGATGTATTGCCGGACATGCTGGGATACCTGCTGATGGCTTCGGGATTATGGCGGCTTCAGGCATTAAACGGATATTTTAGGGCAGGTCATCTGTCAGCCTGGCTGCTGCTGATCTGGTCGGTTCTTTCATTATTCTGGTTTCCTGAGGTGGGGACAGGGAGCGTGCCTATGCAATCGGTGAAGGGGCTGCTGATTCAACTGCCTGCCGTCTGCTTGCATATGGTATTGATTTTCGGAATCTGCCGAGGCATCCAAGCCAATTTCACAGACGCCGAATCCGGATTGGATCATAAGGCGCGCTTCCGTGGGTACATGTTTATGGCAGCGCAGCTGCTATGGCTTATCGCTTACCCGTTCATCTTAAATCTGGATTCAGGCGATATGATCCCTGTGATTTTTGTATGCTCGCTCGTTGTGATGATTGCCGAGATCGCGGTTCTGCTTCTCGTCAGGCTGGCCGGACGGGAATGGGCAGAGGGAAAGGAATAAAGCGCAAAGACTTCTGCCCGTAATTGCTAATAAGAGTTTAAACCAAGTTTAACTGTTATCTTTGCTGGGATGATAGACAATCGTAACTCCCAGCTGATTATATATTTCTTCGGTGTAGTGGTGATCCGGGCAATGCTTGATCGTAGCCATGTCTTCCTGCCTGGAAATCAGCTTCTGCTCGCAGTCGGGGCAACGGTCCTGAAAAAGGAATTTCAGCTTATTCAACATGGTCACCATACACCTCCTTTATTTCCGATATAAATACTTGGGTTTATTATAAATCAACAACGGGGCACATTCAATAGCAATGTGTGCCGTCACGATATTAAATTGAATTGGAGATCGATCACCTTGATAGTGCAGCTTGTAGTCATGATCTTTATAGGTATCATCGGTTCTTTTTTCTCAGGACTGCTGGGAATTGGCGGAGCGATCATTAACTTTCCCTTGCTGCTTTACGTTCCTTCCTGGTTTGGACTGGAGGCTTTTACCTCCAAGGAAGTGGCGTCCATCAGCATGCTGCAGGTATTTTTCGCCTCATTGTCAGGCATGATCACCAACCGGATGAGTTCGCGCGGCGGTGAGTCGTACTTTCACAAGCCATTGGTCATTCAGATGGGGATCAGTACCTTGGTTGGCAGTCTGATCGGGAGTCTGTCCTCGATGCTGATGACCAGCGGTACGATTAACGTGATCTACGGTTTTCTGGCGGTTATCGCCGTGTTATTGATGATTGTGCCGACCCGGGCAACCATGGAAAACAGGTCGGTTAGCGAGGTGACTTATCACTCGGGGATTGCAATGGGAGCCGCCTTTATCGTTGGCGGTATTGCGGGGATTGTCGGCGCTGGAGGCGCCTTTATCCTGATCCCCATCATGCTGACGATCCTTAAGATACCGACGCGGATCACCATCGCATCATCACTCGCGATCGTCTTTCTGTCCGCGGTCGGGGGCGTTGTCGGCAAAATCGCCTCTGGCGACATTCCGATCTGGCCGTCCTTGTTCGCGGTTGCCGGAAGCTTGATGGGTGCCCCCTTCGGCGCCATCATCAGTCGCAAGATGAATGTCCGACTGCTGCGATACGCCTTGGCACTTCTCATTGCGGTTACGGCCGTGAAGATCTGGATCGATATTTTAGGGTAAGTAAAGAAGTAGAACCTTATTCATTATAGGGAAGAGGAGGGGATCAAGCATGAGAACCAATCAGCTGGGATCTTCGGAATTGTATGTAAGCGAAATAGGGCTGGGCTGTATGTCACTGGGTACGGATGAGGGACAAGCCGTGAAGCTTATCCATGAAGCGCTGGACCGGGGCGTGAATTTTCTGGACACAGCGGATCTGTACGACGAAGGCCGTAACGAGGAACTGGTAGGCCAAGCGGTTCAAGGCCGGCGCGAGGATGTGATCATCGCTACCAAAGTCGGCAACCGTCGTGTACCGGGACAGGAAGGCTGGGTATGGGATCCTTCCAAGGAATACATCAAATCCGCCGTTAAGGACAGCCTCCGCAGATTGGGTACGGATTATATCGATCTGTATCAGCTTCATGGGGGGACGTTAGATGATCCTATTGACGAGACGATTGAAGCTTTTGAAGAGCTGAAGCGGGAAGGGTGGATTCGATACTATGGCATTTCGTCCATCCGGCCGAACGTCATCCGCGAGTATGTTGCGAAATCCAATATCGTCAGCGTCATGAGCCAGTACAGCATTCTGGACCGGCGACCGGAGGAAGCGGTGCTCGACCTGCTTGCTGAGAACGGAATATCCGTCATTGCACGGGGACCCGTTGCCCGCGGCATCTTAACGGACCGTGGACAAGCCAAAGCCGAGAAGGGCTATCTGGATTACAGCAAAAATGAGCTGCTCGCTGTACTCAAGGAGCTTGAAGAGGTTGGCGGTGACACGGATCTTTCCCATCTGGCTATTCGTTATGCTTTGGCCCATGCCGCAGTTGCCTGCACCATCCCTGGTGCAAGCTCGCTTGAACAGCTGCGGCATAACTTGGCGGCGGGAAAAAGAGAAGAGTTATCGCCGCAGGACATCCAATCGATCCAGGCGATCAGTCGTGCCAACCAATATGAGGCGCATCGGTAACGATCGGTGAAATAAGCCTGTGAATGATCCATCCCGTTAATCTTTTGGGACATGAAATATTTACGGCCTGAAGGTTTACGGATGAACCCCATCTTTGCATGTTATAATAACTGAATAAGAGCCTGACGCTAGGTGAATATAGATCATGCCCGCAATCCGCTTTAAGGATCACGGGCTTTTTTGTACCTTATATATGAATTGGCGTCAAAAGATTGGAAATGCCAAACTTTTTGAGACGATGGTTCGTTCCAAGTAACGTAAACCGCGCGGCTTATGCCATAATCGTTAATGGTGAAAGGATTCTAGAATGATTACCATTGAGCATCTATCAAAAACCTATCGCAAGGGCGCTTGGGCGCTCTTGGATGTTTCTCTACAATTGGATAAAGGTATGACGGGTCTGCTAGGCCCCAACGGCGCCGGCAAAACCACGCTGATGCGCATTCTGGCAACCTTATTGACGCCGACCTCCGGGCAGGTAAGAGTGAACGGGATATCGATTGGACGGCCGGAGGAGATCCGGCAGATGATCGGGTATTTACCCCAGCATTTTCACATTTATCCGCAGCTGACCGGCCGAGATTATCTGGATTATGTGGCCGCTATGAAAGGGATCACGGAACGGAGTGCCAGGCAGAAGGAAATCTCCAGGCTGCTCGAGATGGTGAATCTCCAGGGAAAGGCTGATAAAAAAGTTCGCACTTATTCCGGGGGAATGAAGCAGCGGTTGGGTATTGCCCAAGCATTATTGGGATCGCCTGATATCTTGATCGTTGACGAACCGACATCCGGGCTGGATCCCCAGGAGCGTGTCAGGTTCCGGAATGTGTTAACCCGCTTTAGCATCGACCGGACAGTCCTGTTATCCACCCATATCGTCGCCGATATCGAGAGCAACTGTCGTCGTATCGCAGTCATGAACAAGGGGAGGTTGGCCATGAATGGCAGCCTGACTGAACTGCAGGCTTGCGGGAAGGGACAAGTATGGGAAGCGGTGATGAGTCCGGATGAATTTGCCTTGATTGATCCCATGTCCGTCGTGTCTACCCGAACCGTCCCGGAAGGCGTTCTCTGCCGGTTTATCGGCCAAGCGCCTCCGGTTGCAGGGGCGTTTCCCGCGGATCCGACTCTGGAGGATGGGTATCTGAGCCTGCTGCGGAGGGATCGCCATGCATAAATGGTGGAGGCACAGTCTTCTTGAGCTTCGGCTTTTGTTCGGCAATCCTTTGTTTGCCTCGCTTCCGATCATCTATGCGATTCTGTTCATCATTATGATGCTGCAGGCGGCGAGCGGCAACGGGCCGAACCATAATCTGTACACGGCGGCTTATTCCTTCCACATGCTGGGTCATACGATGACCCTGGGTCCGGCTATGTTAATTGGCATCTTGTCCATTCGCCGGGATGTCCGCCGTCGATCCTTTGAATGGAATCACAGCTTGCCGGTATCTTTCTTTACCTTGTTGTCGTCGAAATATGTGGTCAGCTTGTTGTACTTTTCCCTGTTCACATTGTCGACGTCGGTTATATTCTATATCCTGTCGGTTAGCCAAGGAATCGCCGGTCATATTGCGATGATGCATACCATGCAATTTGCTGTCCAGTATGAGGTTTCCTACATGGTGACACTCGCGCTCGCCATGCTTCTCGGGGCAAGCATTCCGAATCGGATCGTTTATTTGATTGGTTTCTGTGCATGGATGTTCGGAACGTTTTTCATGGAAATTTATATTATCAGCGAATTAAGATGGATGCCGGCCCAAGTGTTTCACCTCAATCAATTCTTCCTTCAATCCAATCGGTTTGAATATGAGAATTGGGGGTACGACCTGTTTGGCGAAGATTTAATGAGTTCCCGGTGGTTCGTGCTTGCCTTCACGTTCCTGCTGCTAACGGTGTGTTTGTTCTTGTTAAACCGCAAACGCCCCACGATGCTGCTGAAAGCGGGATGGCTCGCGGTGCTCGGGGCTGTCGTATTGACGGCAGCTGCAGCGGTACCTTACGGCACGCTATGGGCGGAACGATATGCCCAAATTGATGCGAAGCTTGAAGACCCTACGGTTTCTTATATCGATGATCCTGAAGCTGGATCCTTTTATCATGTTTCTTCTTATGATATCAAACTGAAGCGGCTGCCAAACGATGAACTTCGCGTGATGGCAAAGCTAACGATACCCGCCTCCGAATTATCGGGCATGAGGCAGCTTCCGTTAACCCTGAACCGGATGTTCAAGCTTGAGCGTGTCCAACTTCAAGGTCTTGACGCTCCTTATCGCAGACAGGGAGATCGGCTATCGGTAAGGATGGTCGGCGATGCCAAGGGAGGAGACATTCAAGCCGAGCTGGAATATAGGGGCAAAGTCATGGACTTTATGGCCGGGTACTCCCGTGAGGAATTTTCGGTTTACAGTGTGGGACCCGAAGTTAAACTGGATGGATTTATCGCGTGGTATCCGCTTCCCGGTTATCAGCATGTATATTTAAAGAGTGATAACGAAGACCGTCCTCCGAAATATGTTTATTTGGGCTGGGAATTCGGCCGGATGCGTTATTCTTTCGGTGAGATGAAGCTGGAGGTGGAAGGTTATCCGGTTCCCTTGTATACGGGGATGCAGGAGCTGGAACGGAGGCCCGGCTACCAGCGGTTTGAGGATAGGGGGATCGAGCAGAACATCTCCCTGTACGGAGGTCGTTTCTGGAAGGAAATCCGCCGGAACGATCTCCCGATTACCGTCGTGACAACGCCATATATGGAGAAGGCATCCGTGATGATGCTGCGGGATATGCAAAAAAAATATGACTATTTCTCCAAGTGGGTACCCGCGTTCAACAGCAACGTCGACAAGATCTTATATTTAGGTCAAGGTTTTGATTATCCCCGGGTGGACCATCGTCTGATTTTGTCCTCGAACCAGTACACATATAACTACTCAAACTTGTCGGGCGAATGGATGAACTCGATTCTGTTTGGCAACCAGGATGGGCTTAATTATTATTTTGAACATCCGGAACGAGATGTGCGCGGGAAGATCAGCAGTCTTTTCTGGTATGTGTATTATGTGGAAGAGAAAGGGCTTAGCGATAAACAGCTGAGATCCGCTTACGGAAATCTCCGGTCGGTACAGCAACTGTTATTCAAGAATGGGGACGGCGATGATCCTCAAAACAAAATAGGGATAAGTATGGCTCAGCAAGTCAGAAGGGCGTTGGAAGAAGGCAGAGGGGATCAGGTCAAAGAACTGCTGGTTCATTTTTACCAGCAAGGGCTGATGCTCCCGAGCACCGAACGGAATTCGTACTTAAATCCGGAGAGCCCGATTACGTACAAAGAGTGGCAGCAGAAATGGGATGCCATGTTGAATGTCAAATAATGACGACTATGCACATGCACACGGTCGGTTATAATTGAGAAATAGATATAATGGGAAGATTAGAATGCACATAGAAAGGGGGGAAGGCATGATTTCCGATCAGCAGCTGTCCGAACGCATGGCTGCCGGCGACCAGGAAGCTTTTGAGATGCTGGTGACGAGGTACCATGGTCCGCTGCTCAGTTATACGACCCAGAGGCTGGCCGACAGGCAAAAAGCCCAGGATATCGTTCAGGAAACGTTTATCCGGCTCATTCGGCATCTGAAGCAGCACGGCACGCTGGAACATGTTCGCTCCTGGCTTTATCGCGTCGCTCTGAATATGTGCAAGGATTATTGGAAAAGCGCATCCTACAGGTCTGAAGGTCTGGCGGGTGAGGAGCTGCCGGATGCATACGACCCTGCACCCGGCGCGGAAGAACTCGTGGAAAGGCAGGAAACCTCGCTCGAGATTGCAGCATCGCTGGAGAGCCTGCCCGATATACAACAGGAAGTCATATCTCTTCGATTCTTTCATGATCTGAAGCTGCAGGAAATCGCCGACCTGGTCGACCTCCCCTTAAGTACGGTGAAAACGCATTTATATAACGGCTTGAGAAAGCTGAAGAAAACATTGTCCATGGAGCATTCCGATTTGGTACCCGTTCACCCCTCCCGAAGGACGCGGGAGACGAGTCCCCAGGAACAGGTAAGGAACCGCTCCAAGTCGGAAGAGCCGGATTCGAAGAGCAAAGTAAAAGAAAGTGAGGTGTATCTCCATGGATCATCCATTCGATAATGAATTGAGAAGACTCGAAGACGAGCTTCGCGGCCCGCTTAGACGCGCTGCTCTTCCATCGCCGTCGCCGGATGAGACGGCGCAGCTCATTGCGTCCCTTCAGGGAGAGTTCAATCAGCTCAGGATTGAGCCCGAGTCCCCCAAGCTGGATTTTAATCCGCAGGTCGACCCGCCCTCATTAAAACAGATTCTTCGGAGCCAGATCCGATTGAATCAAAGGTCCATTCTGCTCACAGCAGGCGCGGTATTCTGCATGTTGGTTCTGCTGATCGATCCGGAGTATCCATTGGATCAGTTTGCCGGATTGCCCGGCGGCATTTTTCCATTGATTACCCCGCTGCTGCTGATTGTATCGATGCTGTTCAGCAGCCGAACCTGGGATAAAGGGATGCGGGCCGTGGAGACCCTGACCCCATACCCGCCGGCCCTTGTATTGTATACCCGCCTGCTGCTTGTGACCGGCATCGTCATCGGAATGGCCTTGCTGAGTACCCTCGCGCTCGGGCTGCGATCCATCCAGGCGGAAACCTCCCGCTTTTTATTCGGGCCCTTTATCCTGGAGTGGATGGGGATTCTGCTGGTGACGGGAGGAGCTGCGATGTATATGCTGTTTCGCAAAGGCATGGTCGTCTCACTGATCTCGGCCGTCCTGGTCTACGGCATGTGGATCGTGATTCAAGGACAGATCGTGGATCACGGCGTTTCGATGAGCGGTAAAATGATGACGGACATGGCCCTGCTTGTGATTGGAGTAATTCTGCTCGTCTCTTCCTACGGACGCAGCTTGAAGCTGAACGGAGCCTGGAGAATGGCGAATGATTAGGCTGGAAGGACTGGAACGACAGGCGGGTACGTACCGGCTTGAAATCGACAAAGCGGAGATTCAATCCGGCCTCAACCTCATCGTCGGGGCGAACGGCGCCGGAAAAACCACCTTGATCGAGCTGCTGACCACGCTGCAGGCGCCCGATGCAGGCGAGATCCTGTACAGCGGGCGCAGGGCAGGGGATCATTTGCCGCTAATCCGCAGCCAAATCGGTTATGTCCCGGCGGATATCGAGCTGTATGGAGATATGAAGGTCGGCAAGCTGCTGACCTATATGGCAGAGTTAAAGGGCGTCTATAACCCGGAGGCCATTGACAGGCTGATGGCGGACTTTCGGTTGGAGCCTTTTCGCAAGAGCAAGGTCAAGAATTTGTCGCAAGGGGTGCAGCGGCGCATTGCCGTCGTACAGGCGCTGCTGGCTTCTCCTTCTTTTCTATTCCTCGATGAGCCGTTAAACGGCATGGACGCCGAGGAACGCAAATTCCTTATCACGTACCTGACCAAGTACGCCAGGGGCCGAATGGTGATCGTGGCCGCCCACGAGCTGAACGAATGGGAAGAGGCGGCGGATACCGTGATATGGATACACCGCGGTCGCATCCGGTATATCGGTTCACCGACCCAGTGGAAGCTGAATGTGGCGTCCAGCGTCTGGGAAGGCGAGATCGATCTGGAAGCCTTCGAGCGGATACCGCAGGAGCTGCTGATTCATTTTCAAATGACGGAACATCACATGAGAGTAAGGCTGATGGGGAAAAAGCAGCCGGGTCCCGAATTTGTGGAGAAGGCGCCTACGCTGGAGGATACCTTTTTCCTACATATGAACGCCTTAGCCAGACGCGGCTGAGTATAGCTTGGATCATGAAAAATCATCGCCTTCATTCGGGCGATGATTTTTGCGTTTTCATCCGTTTAAAGCCGACTATTTGGTCGTTTTTCCGCTCTTATGCCTCCAATTATAAATCCACGAAGCAACCATGGTGGAAGGCCAAAACCATCCTTGCGTATTGTAATGGAGTTGTTCTTCTTGAAACGACATGTTGTTGTAATACGTTTCCTGATCGACCCCCTGCCTCCGGGGATCTTTCTTTAACGCTGCAATATACCGGTACTGTACAGGGATCATGATCAGGAATACGGCGACCAGAACGCTCGCAATAATCCACATCGCAGAACTCATACGTACACGCTCCTTTGGTTTATCGTATATGGAAAGCCATATTAATATACACTACGTATAAACCTCGGTATGGATTCAAATATTTACCATATGAACGCCCGTCATGCCGACTTTATCTATCGAAAGCCAATCATCCGTTTCAGAACAGGGTAAGGAAGGGTAGGCACGGTGCGCGTATTCGCTGAACAGCGGCGTCATCGTAGCATGAATGGATGATGGAGAAGGGAGCGAGTTGAATGGGAACCGTAAGTAATCAAGGAATGGAGAAGGTGGCTTTGGTAACGGGTGCTGGCGCCGGAATCGGACGAGGGATTGCCAAGGTTCTGGCTGAAAAAGGATATCGGCTGGCGATGACCTACAATTCGAGTAAAGATGGAATATTGGACATGGCAGAGGATATTCGCCATATCTATGGCAAGACGCCTCTTATTATCCAAAGCGATCTGACCGTTCGCAGTGAAGCGGAGAATACGATACGAAAGACGATAGAGGAGTTTGGCCGGATCGATCTGTTGGTGAACAATGCGGGGATCGGCCTATATGACGAGCTCACGGAGATTGAAGAGGACGCGCTGGACATGACGGTTCATCTCGATTTTCGAGCGCCGATGCTGCTTAGCAAATATGCTGTTCGGGAGATGATCGCCCAGGGAATTCCGGGCAATATCATCTTCATCACGTCTTCGCGGGGGGAGAGAGCCTATCCCAAGGACAGCATTTATGGCGGTATGAAGGCAGCGCTTATACGTGCCGCCCAATCGCTGGCGCTCGAGTGGGCTCCGCATGGCATCCGCGTAAACTGCGTGGCACCGGGAGCAACCGTTCACAAGCCGGACCAATCGGCAGAGGACGAGCCGCTGGGCAGAAAAATCCCGCTGGGAAGGCTCGGCACGCCGTCGGACATCGGGGAAGCGATTGCTTGGCTCTGCTCGGATGCGGCATCCTATATTACCGGCATCAATCTCCGTATAGACGGAGGTTTAATCTTGCCGGGCATGCCGGAGGATACGTCCCCGGAAGCCGGATATGGATGGGGCAGAGTGTATAAGGAGGACAAGGAATAAGGGTGACTTGCGGGTGCATGCAGAAGAATTTATAATATTCCGATAAATTTAGTGGGTTATCTCTCTTTTCAAACGAGAGAAAGTATGAGAGAATGGGAGAAATTATGAAATCATCATACTTTCCATATGAAGAAAAGGGAGGAAACACCCATGTCAGAAGAACGCCAATTTTCCATTGAAACCTTAGCGGTTCATGCCGGTCAGGAGCTTGATCCGACCACATTATCCCGCGCTGTCCCTCTGTATCAGACGACTTCCTACGGGTTCAAAGACAGCGAGCATGCGGCGAATCTGTTTGCGCTTAAAGAATTCGGCAACATTTACACGCGTATCATGAACCCGACCACGGATGTGTTTGAGAAGCGGATTGCAGCGCTCGAAGGCGGTGCCGGTGCACTGGCGACATCTTCCGGGCAGGCAGCCATCACCTTCTCCATTCTGAACATTGCAGGCGCAGGTGATGAAATTGTTTCTTCCTCGAGTTTGTATGGCGGTACTTATAATTTATTTTCCAATACGCTAGCGAAGCTGGGGATCAAGGTGCATTTCGTGGATTCCACGGATCCTGAGAATTTCCGTAAAGCGATCAATGACAAAACGAAGGCCGTGTTTGCCGAAACGATCGGCAATCCGCAGGGGAATGTGCTGGATGTGGAAGCCGTTGCGGCCATCGCGCACGAGAGCGGTATTCCGCTTATCGTCGACAATACGTTCCCTAGCCCGTATCTGCTGCGCCCGATTGAATTTGGAGCGGATATCGTCGTTCATTCCGCGACCAAATTCATCGGCGGCCACGGTACCTCCATCGGCGGGGTCATTGTCGATAGCGGTAAATTCGACTGGACGGCTAATGACAAGTTCCCAGGATTGACGCAGCCGGATCCAAGCTATCATGGCGTTGTATATACAGAGGCAGTAGGCCCGATCGCTTATATCATCAAAGCGCGCGTGCAGCTGCTGCGGGATATCGGCGCATCGCTGTCCCCGTTCAATTCCTGGCTGCTGCTGCAAGGACTGGAAACGCTGCATCTCCGGGTGGAGCGCCATAGCGAGAATGCGCTGAAGGTTGCCCAGTACTTGGAGAGTCATGAGGCGGTGGAATGGGTGAGCTATGCAGGGCTGCCGAGTCACCCTTCGTATGAGTTGGCGAAGAAGTACCTGCCGAAGGGACAAGGCGCTATCCTGACCTTCGGTATCAAAGGCGGGGCAGCGGCAGGTCAGAAGGTGATCGAGAATGTGAAGCTGTTCTCCCACTTGGCCAACGTCGGGGATTCCAAGTCGCTTATCATTCATCCGGCGAGCACGACGCATCAGCAGCTGACGGAAGACGAACAGCTTACGGCGGGCGTAAATCCGGAATTGCTGCGTCTGTCGATCGGGACCGAGTCTATCGATGATATCCTGTATGATCTGGGTCAAGCTATCGCGGCAAGTCAGGAGTAAAGGCTGACTGATGGATTTCAAATAAATCTCAGAGCACTTTCCTGTATATGGAGGAAGGTGCTCTTTTTTGTTGTCGCAAGGCCGCTACGGGGTTGTATCCATGCTGTCGAGCCATGGATGACCCGATGGAAACTGCGTCCGCAGCGCTTGGGCAAGCCACCCTGCAGCCTGTCGATCGAGGAAGGGCAGGACCTTCCTGAAATCCCGTTCGTCTTTTTCACGGATGTTCTTGCTTCCTCCTTTATACAGGAGCTGTATCTCCGGTTTTAGATAAGGAATTCCTTGGTCTGTTATTAAGGATATATCTTGGAGCGGTCTTCGAACGGATGGTTCTCTGCGATAAACCCAGCTGTCCAGTTCGACCTCCACCAGCATGATCTGGAATGAGAAGGGGGCTTCCTCATTCCGACTTACCCATACATCGCCAACCGAGTGCAAATATTCGCCTTCCTCCCAGAGGGATAAGGTTCCTTGATCCGCTTTGTACAGCGTCCATTCTTTGGCTAATGCCGCGTAAATGGCGGCCTGCTCTTCGCGCAGGATCAGGATATCGATATCGCCGTGTTCCCTGGTCTGCTCCCCCAAATATAAATCCAAAGCCCAACCTCCGGCGATATACCAACGAGCAGGGATTTCAGCAAAAATTCCAGCGGCATCCGATACGCTGATTGGTTCCCAATGGTCATAATCGGTTCTCATGTGCTACTCTCCTTTTTCCGGGATGGATTCATTCCTCCATTGTATAGGTTTTATCCAGTCCTTGAAATGAGGATAAACAGATAGAGTCAGGCATCCGCACCCTTGCGCAGTTATCCGGTATAAGGAGAGCAGGGTGCTTGGTTTGTTCCGTCTTGTTATTTTTCAGCCGGTGTTTATTCCGTGGGCTGTATATTTCCAAATGTTTCATAATAATCTGTAAGGAGGCGTTTATCCAATTCAAGGTGAAAGGGAGTAGAAGGATAACCATGACGGAAAGGCAATGGGGAGCACGCAGTGAATTGGGAGAGCGTCGATTTGAAGATCAAGAGTTCATCGGAGTTGAAGAGATTGGGGCAAACGAGATTTCTCCCGAGACGGATCTGCTGAAGCATTTTGCAATGGCAGGAGGAGTCACCCATGAGGAGGTATTGCTGTTATTGGCATCGCCTGACGATATTGAAGAAGCCCTCAGGGTTTCCGGGATTCGGCATAACGGCACGGACAGACCTTCCTTGACCCGACTGCTGGGGTGGAGTGACAGGAACCGAAGACTGAAAGTCATGAGCCGATCCGCAGACCCTGAATCCATTGCACGAGATATCAGTCAAGGTGCTCAGGGAATCGGGCTGATACGCGGGGAGGATGCTGTGCAGCATGGCCTGCTGCAGGAGGTTTACACGGCGTGGTTGAATTCGCGGAGCGCAGAGAAGAGCGTCCTGTTGAGGCGGAGACTTATCATGCTGTGGATGACCTATTGGGTATCGGTGTTTCAGGCGGCGGCTGGAGCTAGGTGTGCGGTCAGCTTGCTGCACGATGCCCGGCTTTCCAACACGATGGAGTTACGTGAAGCGCAGGATGCTCAGCTGGAGTCCTTGTTCCGGGCTATGGAGCAGTGCAGCGAGGAAGGCGTGGATTGCCAATTAGAGCTCCTGGCTGTACGTCCGGCACACGCGGATGACTTTATATCGATTCATAATTTTATCGAAGAAGTGGCAGAGCAAACCCTTATGGATCAAAGACGTTTTGTGCGTATTCGTTATGGGGCGCTTCTCAGAGAAGGGATGAATCCAGCGACGGCAGCGGAAATTGCCCGTTTGGCCGATGTGATTGTATTCGACTCGGAGGGGACGGAGAATTCCGGATCGTCGGATGAGGCAGGGCACAGGGTCACGGCTTTCTCCGAGATGATCCATCGAATTAAGCGAACGAAGCCGCAATTAACGCTCCGGATCAATGGGGTGGCTACCACGGATTTGCGGATGGTTTACCGACAGGGCATACACGAGGTGTGCTGTCAGTCCTCAGAGATTGCAGCCATTCGAATAACCGGTGCGAGGCTGGAGATGCGCCGCAGATGTTCGACGATTGTCGAGTGATGGAATGTGAGCGCTTAACAAACTAGGTGATGGATTAAAGAGAAGTCCTTGTGGAGAGAACGCAAGGGCTTTTTTACGTATAGAGGTTCACTTCAATAACAGGGGACGCCAATAGGTACTCTTCAGTATTTAAAAAATGTGAAAAATATGGTTTACAAATGAGGATGAAGTGAGTATGATACTTATAAAGTTGTACGAAGGAAAATAAATTGTATAAGTTCAAAAATGATTCTCATTCTCATTTAGCATGCTGCTCCGGCGAAGCCGGGGCAGCATGTGTCATTTTAAGGGTAGTAATAATGGATCTCATTCTCAACTAGGAAGGTGATTGGTTATGCAATGGATACAAAGTCAAACGACGACTGGACGCATATCGACAATAGAAAATGGAGCTGATCCTCGTGAGCCGCGGCAGCCTGGGAAATGGGATATACGCAGTCTGCTGAGCAACGCGGAGGTCGTGGCTGCGCTGGGCAGCGGCCTGTTGATGCTGATCGCTTGGCTGACCAGCCAATGGTCTGAGCCGCTCTCCGTTGTGTTGTATGTGATATCCTATGCCGTCGGCGGATGGGTGAAAGCGAAAGAAGGTGTGGAGACCCTTCTGAAGGAGCGCGATCTGGATGTGAATCTGCTGATGATTGCTGCTGCTATGGGAGCTGCAGCGATCGGGTACTGGAATGAAGGCGCGATGCTGATCTTCATCTTTGCACTCAGCGGCGCGCTTGAGAGTTATACCATGGAGAGAAGCCGCAAGGATATCTCGTCCTTGATGGAGCTGCAACCGGAAACGGCCCTTCGCATTGAGAAGGGAGAGATGGTATCGGTATCCATCAACAAGCTGGAGATCGGCGATCTGATTCTGGTAAAGCCGGGCGAGCTTATTCCGGCAGACGGCAAAATTTATCGCGGCAGCTCCTCCGTCAACCAGGCTTCGATTACCGGGGAATCCGTACCGATCGATAAGTCCGTAGGCGATGAAGTGTTCACAGGCACCTTAAACGGGGAAGGCGTATTGTACATTGAGGTTACCCAGTCGGCGGAATCCACGTTGTTTGCCAAGATTATCAAGCTGGTGGAAGAAGCGGAGAACGAAGTACCGGAATCGCAGCGGTTCATCAAGCGGTTCGAATCGATTTATGCCCGTGTCGTTGTTATTGCGACCGTGGCGCTGATTGTTCTGGCTACTCCCGTTCTGGGATGGGATTGGGATACGACCTTCTATAAAGCGATGGTGTTTCTCGTAGTTGCCTCCCCTTGTGCGCTGGTATCCTCCATCATGCCTGCGATGCTGTCGGCGATTTCCAATCGCGCCAGAAAAGGCGTATTGTTCAAGGGCGGCGCCCATATCGAGAATATGGCACGCACGGCGGTTGTCGCTTTTGATAAGACAGGTACCTTGACGCTCGGTACGCCGGTAGTTACGGATTTTATCGCTGGCGAAGGCTGGGAACGGCATGAACTGCTTGGCATCAGTGCTTCTATCGAAAGAATGTCGAAGCATCCTCTGGCCTTGGCGATTGTCCAATCGGCTGAGAAAGAGGGGGCCGCGCTGAAGCAGGTAGAGAACGGACAGTCCATAACTGGATGGGGTATGCAGGCGGAAGTGGGAGGAATCACTTGGAAAATAGGGAAAAGCGATATTTTGGATCATCCGACTATTGATCAGCATTCCGGTGCAGCTTCCGCGCAAAAGGAGTTGAGCGCGCTTGAAGAGAATCGCCAGCACTGGCTGTCCATCCGGAACATGCTGGAATCCGAAGGCAAGACGGTTTCCGTTATTCTGAAGGGAGACCGTATCGCGGGCATGATCGCTCTGCAGGATGCGGTCCGGCCTCAAGCGGCAATGGCCGTTAAGCGGCTGCAGCAGCTGGGCATCAAGGTAGCGATGCTGACGGGGGACCGCAAGGCGACGGCCGACGTGATTGCGAAGCAGAGCGGCGTAGACATGGTGTTCTCCGATTTGCTGCCGGAAGATAAAGTTACACATATTAAGGAGCTTCGGGCCCGTTACGGCCATGTGGTCATGGTTGGGGACGGAGTGAACGACGCACCGGCACTGGCTACTGCGACCGTCGGCATCGGCATGGGCGTTTCGGGAAGCGGAACGGCGCTGGAGGTAGCGGATGCGGTGCTTATGAATGACAATATCGATGAAATTGCCGGCACCGTCAAGGTTGCACGCCGGGTTCAGCGTATCGTGAAGCAAAATATGATCTTTGCCATCACCGTGATTTTGACGCTGATTGCAGCCAATTTCATTCAAGGCGTGGCGCTGCCGCTGCCGCTGGGCGTCATCGGTCACGAAGGAAGCACCATTCTGGTTATACTGAACGGGCTTCGCCTGCTGCGCACTAACCGTTAATCGAATCTGTATCTTGTGTTAAAAGTCCCCTTCTTTTCATTCGTGAGAAGAAGGGGATTCTTGTTTGTTGGCTCTCAATGGCCGTGGACGATCTCGATTTCTCCCAAGCTCTTCGCTGCTAGGCTCGACATGCAAGGACTCGCTGCCAAGGGTTGTCCTTTTTTTCATCAAACATTCATCTTCCTTTCGTTAAAAGAGCGGGGGAGTCTTGTGGTGCCCTTAAATTCATATAACCCTCTCTCCGCGTACGATTGTTTGCGAAGTAAACGCTTCCGGGCCCAAAAGATCGCCGCCTTCTTGGGAGAAAGAAGTTCAGTTCCCCAAAATATTGGATTACATTTCGAATTATGAAGAATGGATTAACAATATTTTCGGAGGGGGTGTGATGTGACATATTGACAGACGGCTCCGATATAACCATAATTAATATTAATTTATAATGATTATAATTAAGCGTTCCATATATAGGAGGGAAACGATATGTACAAATCCGTTATTATAGGCACAGGCCCTGCCGGCCTTACGGCTGCAATCTATCTGGCTCGCGCAAACCTGAGCCCGCTCGTCATTGAAGGTCCGCAACCTGGCGGACAGCTGACCACCACAACCGAAGTTGAGAATTTTCCGGGCTTTCCCGAAGGCATCATGGGTCCTGAGCTGATGGACAATATGCGTCAGCAGGCTGAACGTTTTGGCGCAGAATTTCGTACAGGCTGGGTGAACAGCGTGGAATTCGGAGAGCGTCCGTTCAAGCTGGACGTAGACGGTATGGGTGAGGTAGTTGCCGAAACGTTGATTATCTCTACGGGCGCAACGGCCAAATATCTCGGCATTCCTGGAGAACAGGATAATGTAGGACGCGGTGTAAGTACCTGCGCAACATGCGACGGATTCTTCTTCCGCGGAAAAGAGATCGTTGTTGTCGGCGGCGGCGATTCCGCGCTGGAGGAAGCGAACTTCCTGACCCGCTTTGCATCCAAAGTAACACTGGTACACCGTCGGGAGGAGCTTCGTGCATCGAAAATCATGCAGGACCGCGCCCGCGCTAACGAGAAAATCGAATGGGCCCTGAACCGCACGCCGCAGGAAGTCATCGCGGACGAGACAGGCGTCAAAGGGATCAAAGTACTCAATAATGAAACTGGCGAAGAGGAGACGATTACAGTCAGCGGCGTATTCGTGGCGATCGGTCATCATCCGAACACTGGTTTCCTCGGCGGAAACATTACAACGGATCCGAACGGTTATATCGTAACGACCCCGGGAACATCCGAGACGAATATCCAAGGGGTATTTGCTTGCGGCGACGTGCAGGATACCCGTTACAGACAAGCGATCACCGCGGCAGGAAGCGGCTGTATGGCAGCTATGGATGCGGAGAAATATATCGAGAGCTTGGAACACAACGCTGTTGTGTTGTAAACTGATAGATAGAGATCGAACGGGCTTTAATCAGAGCCTAATCATGAGTAGAGGAGACTGATCAACCATGGAAAATGTGATTGTATATACTTCGAACAACTGCCCGCACTGCAAACAAGTAAAAGGCTTCTTGTCCGATCAAGGCATCGAATTTGAAGAGCGCAACATCGAGCAAAACGACGAATTCGCGCAGCAAGTATGGGATATGGGCGTTCGCGCAGTACCGCTCACGATCATCGGCGAGCACCGCATTCTTGGCATGAATAAGCTCCAGTTCAACAAAGCGTTGAACCCCGAAGCGTAATCTAATCAGCATTCTGGCAAGCCTATTGCTTGCTTATGATAAAAAGCTCCTTCCCCGATTTCCGGGAAGGAGCTTTTTTTTGTTGCCGAGATATGCTGCTGACGTTCGCTCAGATCGTGTTCACTTGTTAAAAAACAGACTCATGATGATCTGGAATACGACGTAAGCTGCTACGCCGGAGCCGAGGAGAATGAAGCCGGCTTTTTTCTTGCCTTGAAAAAAACGCATGATGGCGAGACTGAACAAAGGTGCGATAACTAGGAGACACAGCAATACGGTCACAAACATTTCCGCCGATATTTCCGCAGTGCTTACATAGGTCATTTGAGCGTTTCCTCTCCCTTTAGTATAACGATCACACGGCATCTCCACGAGGAGAAGCGTGATTTAAATTGCAGGACGAGATTAATTATAGCGGAAAATCGCGGGATTTTCCTTAATATGCAGGGTGTTATTACGACAAAATATCGTCAATTTTAATGAATCGGCATGGAGACTCGCACTGGCCCCAGAAACTGCGAGATGGCGGAGTAAGCCGCGCCGATCAGGGTGGAGCGGCTGCCCAGCTCGGCAAACCGAATCTCCATCAGCTCACGGTGGTAAGGAAGCGTGCGCTGGGCAACGACCTGTCGCAGCGTATCCTCAATCCAAGCCCGTGCGTCGGACAGCGGACCGCCGATAATGACCGATTGCGGATTGAATCCGTTGACAAGATTGGTAATGCCGATACCGAGATAACGTCCAAGCTCTTCAAAATGCCGGATAGTCTCCTCATGGCCTCGCTCTGCATGGTGAATCAGCTCGGATGTCCGCCTGGACGGGAGAGCGGCGCCTTTGCTGTCGTAGGATTTCTCCGAGGCATACAGCTCCCAGCAGCCGCGGTTGCCGCAGGTGCATTCCAGTCCATCGGCATCGATGGACATATGGCCGCTCTCGCCAGCGTATCCGCGGGCCCCCTTATAGAGCTCGCCATTGATGATGATGCCGGAGCCGATACCGCTGCCGGCACTGATATAGAGGAGATGGCGGGCGTCCCGGCCAGCTCCGAAGCGCAGCTCGCCCTGGGCACCCGCGTTTGCTTCATTGTCGATGGTTACGGGAAGTCCGAGCTCGTCCTCTAGCTGCTTCTGCAGCGGCACCATGTCCCATCCCAGGTTGGGAGCGAAGAGGACGGTGCCGTCACCGTCCACCATTCCAGGGACGCCTACGCCGATCCCGATGATCCCGTACGGGGAGGGAGGGGTCTGCCGCATCAGGCCATGAATCAGACCAACCATCAGCCGCGTCACCGATTCCACGTCATGCCCTACAAGGGCGGTATCTTCTTCGGCAAGGATCTTGCCTTCCAGATCTGTAAGCACGGCGGTCATTTGCTTGACGCGCAGCTCAACGCCGACGGCATAACCGGCTTGTCCGTTAAACAGCAGCAGCTGCGGCTTCCTGCCGCCGCTGGATTCGCCGGGTCCGATCTCCTGGACCAGGTGGTTGCTGCACAGCTCCTGCACGAGATTGGAGACGGTAGCCTTGTTCAGTCCGGTTAGCTTGGAGACTTTCGCTCGGGAGACAGGGGCGTGCTGACGTATCGTATCGAGGATAATCGAAGTATTTATTTTTTTGACCAGAGCCTGATCACCGGTAATATTCGCCATGTGTATTCATCCTTTTAGTCTTGCTTCCTGATCATGATAAGTTTTGGAGACTTGATATGCTCATAGTCTAGGGGCAAAGTCCGGAAATTGCAACAGCCCGTAACGCTGCCCGGGTGCGCGTTAATCTTTTGTTCGGTGGTTTCCATCGTCATAACATTTAAATATGAAATTGCAGGAATTCTAGGCAGTGAGCTAAACAGAGATGTGTTGATCTTTTGTAGAAATAGCCCTAAAAGCAGGTGTCACCGGATTTGAAAAAGTTGTAAAGCAATAACTTTGTTTAACCAATAGACAAAGTAGAAATCCTGTGTTAGGATAACCTTGTAAGCGTTAACCACACCTTAACAAGGTATAGGAGGATTTATTCATGGCCTATTTTAACAACATTAGCAAAGTCGAGTACGAAGGCAGCCAATCAACCAACCCTTATGCTTTTAAATTTTATAATCCGACAGAAGTAGTAGCCGGCAAAACGATGGAAGAGCATCTCCGTTTCGCCATGGCTTACTGGCATACATTGACTGCAGGCGGTTCGGATCCGTTCGGCGCTGACACTGCGGTTCGCCCTTGGGGCAACTACTCCGGCATGGACCTCGCCAAAGCACGCGTTGAGGCAGGCTTTGAGTTCATGGAGAAAATGAATCTTCCGTATTTCTGCTTCCACGATGTGGACATTGCGCCTGAGGGCAGCAGCCTGCGCGAGTTCTACAGCAACATCGATACGATCGTGGATTCGATTGAAGACCACATGAAATCCACTGGCAAGAAATTGCTCTGGAACACGGCGAACATGTTCACGAACCCACGCTTCATGCATGGTGCGGGCACTACATGCAACGCGGACGTATACGCTCATGCGGCAGCCCAAGTGAAGAAAGGCCTTGAAGTCGGCAAACGCCTCGGCGCCGAGAACTACGTGTTCTGGGGAGGCCGCGAAGGTTATGAGACCCTGCTCAACACGGATATGGGCCTTGAACTGGATAACCTGGCACGCCTGTTCCATATGGCGGTTGATTATGCGAAGGAAATCGGCTTTGACGCCCAATTCCTGATCGAGCCTAAACCGAAGGAGCCAACCAAGCACCAATATGACTTTGATGCGGCTACAACAATTGCATTCCTGCAGAAGTACGGCCTCGACAAGCACTTTAAACTGAATCTCGAAGCCAACCACGCCACGCTCGCCGGTCATACCTTTGAACACGAGCTTCGCGTAGCACGTATCAACGGCATGCTCGGTTCCCTCGATGCGAACCAAGGCGATATGCTCATCGGATGGGATACGGACGAATTCCCGGTTAACATCTACGATGCGACATTGACGCTGTACGAAGTGCTGATGAACGGCGGTCTCGGCCGCGGCGGCGTGAACTTCGATGCGAAGGTTCGCCGCCCGTCCTTCGAGCCGGAAGATTTGTTCCATGCGCACATTGCGGGTATGGACACTTACGCAAAAGGCTTGAAAGTGGCAGCGAAGCTGATCGAAGACCGCGTTTTCGAGGACTTCATCGCGAAACGCTACAGCAGCTTTAACGAAGGCATCGGCGCAGACGTCGTATCCGGCAAGGCTACACTGGCTTCCCTTGCAGAGTACGCCCTGAACAACGAGTCCCCGCGCAAGAACGAATCCGGACGTCAAGAAATGCTGAAAGCGATTCTGAATCAGTACATTCTTGCAAATTAATCGATACTCTCTTTAGCGCTTGTACCATGAAATCCAAACCTTCACCGGCTCCCTCCAGGGAAGCCGGTGTACTTATTTCAATCAGGAAACTATAGCGAGCTATGGTCGACAGCCATCCAAGCATACCTCGGATCACGCATCGTGCGCCGGGGGAAGTGCCAACGATGTTTTCATGTTCGGTTCATGAGGAGACGAAGGAGGATATAGATGAGTTACGTTATCGGAGTTGATTTGGGGACCAGTGCTGTGAAGACCGTGCTGGTGGACCCAAGCGGCAAGGTTGTCGCCGAGCATTCGGAGTCGTATCCGCTGAGCCAGCCGAAGCCGGGTTACAGCGAGCAGCGACCGGAGGATTGGGTCGACAAAACGGTATTGTCGTTACGGGAATTAATGAGCAGAAACAACATTGACCCATCCGAGGTTGAGGGGTTAAGTTTCTCCGGCCAGATGCATGGTCTGGTCTTGGTAGACGGTGAGGGTGCAGTGCTGCGGCCGGCCATCCTATGGAATGACACGCGCACAACGGTGCAATGCCGTCGAATCGAGGAGACTCTGCAGGAGAAGCTGCTAGGGATTGCACGCAATCGCGCGCTGGAAGGGTTCACTCTACCCAAGATTCTATGGGTGCAGGAGTGTGAACCGGAGCTGCTCGAACAGGCTGCCTTGTTCCTGCTGCCTAAGGATTATGTGCGTTTCCGCCTGACCGGGCAATACGCAATGGACTATTCCGATGCAGCCGGAACGCTGCTGCTGGATGTGGCGGGCAAGTCTTGGAGCATCGACATTTTGGATGCCTTCCAGCTGCCGCACACCCTATGCCCGCCGCTGGTCGAATCCTTCGATCAGTGCGGCACCTTGCTCCCTGAGATCGCCGAGCAAGCCGCTCTGCTGCCAAATACGAAGGTATTTGCTGGCGGTGCGGACAACGCCTGCGGCGCCATCGGCGCAGGTATTCTCGAAGAAGGGCAGACGATGTGCAGCATTGGTACATCGGGCGTGGTACTCTCCTATGAGGAGCGTCGCGAGGTGGATTTTGAAGGCAAGGTCCATTTCTTTAATCATGGCGAGAAAGATGCTTACTATATCATGGGCGTGACCCTGGCTGCGGGATACAGCCTGACCTGGTTCAAGGATACCTTTGCGCCGGATGTCTCCTTTGACGCGCTGTTAAGCGATATCGGAAGCATCCCGGTTGGCAGCGGAGGTCTGCTGTTCACGCCGTATATCGTTGGTGAACGCACGCCGCATCCGGATGCTACCATTCGCGGCAGTTTTATCGGAATGGACGCGGGACATAAGCTGCCTCACTTTGCACGTTCGGTACTCGAGGGAATCACGTTCTCTCTCCGTGAATCCATCGATATCCTTCGCTCATCCGGCAAGCGGATCGACCGCGTCATTTCCATCGGGGGCGGCGCCAAGAACGAAACGTGGCTGCAAATGCAGGCGGACGTGTTCAACGCTGAAATCGTGAAGCTGGAAAGTGAACAGGGCCCGGCTATGGGCGCGGCAATGCTCGCAGCCTACGGCTGCGGCTGGTTCCCAAGCCTTCAGGACTGCGCCAAGGCGTTTTTGCGGCAGGCACGCTCGTATTCTCCCAATCCGCAGGCAGTTCAAGCTTATGACCAATTGTTTGGACTCTATCAAAGCGTATATGGAGCAACGCGTGAACTAGGCGCTGAGCTGTCCGAATTCCGGGGATAACCCTATAGAAGAGCAGGTCGGGAATACAGGTTTCCCGGCCTGCTTTTTTTGCGTGAACGCGGTGGACCGCATATACTTGAAGCAGGTTGAAATTTGCAGCCATGCGATTTAGGAACGTGCCGGAAGTGTAAATAGAAATGGGGGGAAGACAATGAAACTGACACCTGAGCTCAAACGCGAGAAAATCGTTGCCATCGTGCGGGGCATTACGAGAGAACAGGCGGACTTCGTAGGAGAAGGGTTGACCCAAGGCGGAATTCGGTTCATGGAAGTGACGATGAATACGAAAGACGCTTTACATATGATCCAGGATTGGCGTACTCGGTATGATGGCGCCGTATATATAGGGGCGGGAACCGTGCTTGATGTGGAGATGGCGAAGGAGGCGGTCTCCGCCGGAGCGCAATTTCTGATCTCGCCGAACACGGATCTTTCCGTTATCGAATATGCTTTGGAGCAAGGAATTGATGTATGGCCTGGGGCGATGACGCCGACGGAGATCGTTGCGGCGTACGCAGCCGGCGCCGAGATCGTGAAGCTGTTTCCCATGGCCAGCCTGGGCTTGTCATTTATCCGGGAGCTTCAGGGCCCGCTGAGTCACATTCCGCTGCTTGCCACGGGCGGCGTTACGCTGGATAATCTTGCGGATTATTTTAATGCAGGTGCAGTTGCGGTAGGTTTAGGCAGCGCGCTGCTCCCGAAGGATGCGCTCGCGTCCGGAAATAAGGAGGAGATCAGGCGTCGTACCGCGGCTTTTGTTGAAGCTGCCCAGCTTGGCTAGCGTGTGTTCAATAGGGTGTTCCCCTTCGTAAGAAGCGGGATCGAAATAGTTACACTTCGTTCATCCTTAATCATGTTGGTTATGTTTTGGAAGCTTGCTACATAAGGAATATATAGACAAGTTATGGTATTATTTAGGTAGCTTGGTTATGTCATTGCTGCCGTGTACAGTCACTTGTTAAGGATATCATCATGTGTAAGTAAGGCATGGTTAGGTTCAAGTAATGGAAGGGAGCGAATCAAGTTGAATCCATCAGGTAAGAAGAAGGTAAGGGTAAAAAAGACCGTGTGTGCGGTTACGGCTACGGCTATGTTATGTTTGGCGCAGCCGGTATGGGGAGACAATTCCGTTCCGGGCAGCGGAGTCGCTGTATCTGATACGGTAACTGCCGTGACTAGCAGCGATAACGCCGGTTCGGAAAGCGTAACGGATAACGAAATACCGAAGGGTGCAAAAATTTCGTCCAAGCAGGCGGAAGACATCATCAAGAAGGCTTTCCCGGAGCTAAAGAACGTGAATGTATCGAATGTGCAGTTCTTGGAGAATGATGGCATGAGATCGAGCGCGCTTGCTTGGGATCTGCAAATGGTGTTGACTAAAGGGAACTCAAGCTCCGGCTTCAATGCCCAGGTCAATGCGGTCACGGGTGAACTTATTAACATTTATATCCCTCGTTCCTTGTTGAACCAAGGTAGCGACAAACCGGTGATAACCCGTGGAGCAGCCAAGGAGAAGGCGCTGAAATGGATCGGCAGCCATGTATCGGATCTGAAGGCCAGCGAGCTTAAGGAGAATGAGGCTTATCTCGGGATGCAGACGGCGCTGTTCAGTCCGCCGCGGTTTGATTTTTATTTCCAGACCTCGGTGAACGGAATTGAATCGGATGTGAACAGCATTTCGATCACGCTGGACGGACAGGGCAATACCATTAACTATTCCCGCAATCAAGTCAATGAAGAGTTTCCATCATCCACACCGAAATTGAATGAGGCCTCCATTCGTAAATTGTTTGAGGATCAGTTCCAGGTCTCCTTGGCTTATGTACCTGATCATTTATATAACAACGCCAAAGGCAATTATTTCTTAGGTTACATACCTAATGATCAATCAGCGAATTCAATGGATGCCAATACAGGCAAGTTCATTAGTTTTACTGGGGAAGAAAGTGAGTTCACCTCGATTGAGAACGGCACGATTCCGGAGTCCAAAGAGATCTTCAAGCCAATCACGGCTCCATTCGCTGGCGGAGAGGCAGCAGCCAGATGGGTGGAATCGCAGATCAAACTCCCGACCGGCTTGAAGACAGAATCCAAGTCGCTGGGTACCAGATGGAACAATAATGAGATCAAGACGTGGAATATAAGATGGGGCGAGAACCATCTTTCCGCCATGGGCGGAGGAGAGATGGTATCCGCAGAGGTGGACGCCAAGACCGGACAAATCTACTCCTACAACCGATATCGTTTTGACCGGACCGGTGCTCCAGAAGTGAAGAGCCCGATTTCGCAGCAGGCTGCGCAGGATCTCGCATTCGAGACGGTAAGCAGGCTGGTGCCGAATGCTGTCGAGGAATGGAAGCTGACATCCGTTGATAAAATGGGCAAAGACACTAAAACCCTTAACTATCAATTTTCATTTCAGCGCTATATCGGTAATATTCGCGTCATGGGCGATTCCCTGAACCTCACGATTGAGGCCGACGGGCAAATCCAGGGCTTTAGTGTGAATTCCGAAGCTGTCCTGTCCAAGCTGCCAACGGATGCAAAGCCGGCCGTCAGTGCGGAGCAGGCAAAAGCTAAGTATCTGGAAGAAATTGAGCTGAAGCTGAAGTACGGTTACTACGGCGGTTACGCAACGAACGGTAGTGAGATTATGAAGCCGTTCATTAAGCTGATTTATTATCCGACACACAAAAAGGCGGCTTATGGCGGCATTGCGGTACCGCTTGATGCCAAGAACGGAGAATGGCGCGATATTACGCCTGAAATGAGCCGCAAGGATATTCCGGCGGTTACCGATGCGGCGGGGCATGATGCGGAAGCGGCTCTCAAGGAGCTGGTGAAATATCGGGTGTTGGTTCCGGACAAGGACGGAAAGGTATACCCGGATCGCCAAATTACCCTTGGCGAATGGTATCAGCTGGTGGCGGCTTCGGTGAGTCCGTCCTACGAGCAGGTGTATGGAAGATCTACCATGGATCCATACGCGGGTTTGCAGCCGGATCATCCGTATTATCAGGCCATTCAGGTGCTGATCGGGCAGAACTGGATTCCTTATGATCCGGACAGCACGCTGCAGCTGGACCGCAAGCTGACAAGGGATGAATTGGCAAGCTCGCTGACCCGTATTCTGAATTACGAGAAGCTGTCCAAAGCCTTTATCCTGCCAACCGATGTGCAGGGAATATCGGATGCCGACGCCATTACTAACAAAGGCGCAGCCCTGATCGCCCTCAAGCTGGGGCTTCTCCCGGCGGTCGATGGCAAGTTCTTGCCGGAGCGTGAGGTGACGCGAGCGGAAGCTGCGGAGGTACTGGTCCGCATGTCGAAGCTGGCGGGACGCAGCGATTCTTTCCTGTCCTCATTTTATTGGTAGCATTTGATATTCGTGCCCGGTCGACAAAACTAGAACCCATAAGCCCTGATGTTATGTGTTACAATAATGGTGCATACGGATGAGGAAGATGAAGGGCGGGTGTACCGATGAAACGAAGCCGAGGAACAATCGTTAAATTACTGTTCATAGGGTCTTTGGCGGTAACCGTTGCAGCAGTACCT
Organism: Paenibacillus sp. JZ16; assembly: GCF_015326965.1. Taxonomy (NCBI): domain Bacteria; kingdom Bacillati; phylum Bacillota; class Bacilli; order Caryophanales; family Paenibacillaceae; genus Paenibacillus; species Paenibacillus sp. JZ16. Next base: position 3,424,565 of record NZ_CP017659.1, on the reverse strand, counting down.
GAACCAGCTAATCTCAGTGATGTCTATGCCACCTCCAACAAAGCGGTCGTGAAGTCGGTCGATGGGATTCAACAGAAGCTGCTGACAGCGATGAGCGACAGGCAATCGACGGTGCGTTTTGTTTACCAGGGAGAGACCCAATCGCTGAAATCGCAGCTTAAAGATGCACTTGATCAGGCGATGGCCAGTGATCCTTATATTCACTACACCATCGCTAGCTATAGCTACGACTATCGTGGGACATCCAGTTCCGCCAATGTTACCGTTCGGTTGAGTTACCGCGAGACTGCGGAGCAGACGAACTACGTGAACCAGAATGCCGACAGCATTTTGAAGCGAATCATCAAGCCGGGCATGAATGATCATGAGAAGGTGAAAGCCATCCACGATTGGGTTGTCCGGAACTTGAAGTATGATACCACGCTTACGAAATATACGGCCTATGACGGACTCTACACCGGAAGCACGGTATGCCAGGGTTATTCCCTGTTAACGCATAAACTGCTGAAGGGAGCAGGGATCCAGAACAAAATCGTAGAGGGCACGGCTTATGCCTCCGATAATCCAAAGGGCCAGCTTCATGCTTGGAATCTGGTTCTTCTGGACGGCAAATGGTACCATCTGGACACGACGTGGAACGATCCCGTGCCGGATCGCGACAACGAGGTATCCTATACGTACTATCTCCGGACGGATGAACAGATGGGCCGCGATCATACCTGGGTGAAATCCTATCCGAAGGCGAGCACGCTTTACCGCAACACGCTGGCCGGGCTAGCTGCGAAGGATCGTTCGAGAGCTGAAGTATACGAACAATTGAAGCGGGATTTGGAATATCAGCTCTATGATGCCCGCTCCATCGTCAGCTCCTACACACAGCTCCAACCACTGGTTAATGCTGCTAAGGCTGAAGGCAGCCGGAAGCTGGTGTTCAGGTTTGACGGCAGCGAGCGAGAGCTTGTAAATGTGCTCCAGCAAGTGCAGATGAAGAGCAATCTCGGCTCTATCAAATATTATCATCATGCGTTTGAGAACACAGGTGATCTTAGAGTGCAGATCATTTGGTAATGTGTCCGTATCCCAAAAAAGCAGCTTCCGTTCCCAAGTATGGGAGGGAAGCTGCTTTTGGTATGTCCGGTTTAACTTATTTAACGTTCGTGCTCAAATCGCACTCGTCCAATGGTACGATGCGGCTCTTCTTAATCAAGCGGTAGCCGAACCAGATGGAGAGGAACAACGGAATGCTGACATAAGTGGCAATGATCGTTAACCAATCGATCTCCCCGCTGAAATTGCCTTGACCGATAATGGCAACAAGACAGAGCAGGAAGGCGAAGATGGGACCGAAGGGGAACCAGCGTGCACGGAACGGCAGCTCCTTCAGGTCTTTACCTTGGGCGACATAAGCTTTGCGGAAGCGATAATGACTCACGGCAATGGCCAGCCAGTTAATGAATCCGCACATTCCGGAGGCATTCAGAAGCCACACGTAGACTACACCATCGCCGAAGAAGGAGGCCAGGAAGGCCAGCATGCCTACGGCAGAGGTTACGATTAGAGCCGCAACCGGTACGCCGCGGCTGTTCAGCCGGCTCAGCCATCTCGGAGCCATTCCTTGCTTCGCCATGGCATATAGGACACGGGTTGAGGCATACATCCCCGAGTTTCCTGCCGACAGCACGGAGCTGAGAATGACCGCATTCATTACGGAAGCCGCAAACGCAAGGCCGGCTTTCTCAAACACCAAGGTGAATGGGCTGACACCGATATTGTCGACCCCGGATTGAAGCAAGCTCGGATGGGTGTAAGGGATCAGCATGCCGATGACAAAAATAGCGAAAATATAGAAGATCAGGATGCGCCAGAACACCTGACGGATGGCTTTAGGGACGTGTTTTCTCGGATTTTCGCTCTCGCCGGCCGCGACCCCGATCAGCTCGGTTCCCTGGAAGGAGAAGCCTGCAGCCATAAACACACCGACCAGCGCGAAGAACCCGCCGTGTACCGGCCCGTCGCCGAGACTAAAGTTAGTGAATCCCACGGCTTCACCGCCAAGAATACCGAAGATCATCATGACTCCGATGATGAGGAAGATAATGACGGTTGCCACCTTAATGATAGCAAACCAATATTCCGATTCGCCGTATCCTTTGGCAGATAGAAAGTTTAAGCCGAACATAATCGCCAGGAACAGAAGACTCCACAGAAATGACGGGCTGTCCGGGAACCAGAATTTAATAATAACCGTCGCCGCTGCGAGTTCGGCGGCGATGGTAACGGCCCAGTTGTACCAGAAATTCCAGCCGACGGCAAATCCGAAGGCGGGGCTGACAAACCGGGAGGCGTAGGTGCTGAATGAGCCGGAATCCGGAAGATACGTAGCGAGTTCGCCGAGGCTGGTCATCAGAAAGTAAACCATGAGGCCAACTGCAGCATAGGCGATAAGCGCTCCGCCTGGGCCGGCAGAGGCGATGGCCGTTCCGCTTGCCAGGAAGAGGCCGGTACCGATCGATCCGCCAAGGGCGATCATTGTCATATGACGGGCTTTAAAGCTCTGCTTGAGCGAAGCAGCCGGTGCTTTTTTGCGATTCAAGATCGAACACTCCTTCTATACATTAAGAAATGATATTTAAAATATACCCTGTTAGAACAAAAAGACCGCAGGTCCTATACCTGCGGTCATTATCGTATCCGCATCATACCCTCCATGAAGATAGCACAACACGGGGAAATCCCCGTGACAGTTCCGTCTCTTTCGACAACGGCCCCAGCACAGGATACAAGAGTATACCCTGCACTTCGGCATTCATGCCTTTCACTGTGCTTCACCGGCTTCTCTTCGCCTCGGCACAACTACTGATCATGTCTGCAACCTCTACCTCATCTTGGAATGATGAGGCTATCTGTATATTCAATTCTAACAAGAGAGTCCTAGTATAAATCACATTCCATGTAAGAAGCAATGGTTAAATTTTACGGTTCTAAGGCAGTTCCGAAGATGCAATTACGATTGATTCCGTTTGGCCATTTGTTGCCATACGGTTCCGGCTGCTTCTTCGCCGGATTCGATGCGCTCCAGTGCCATTCGTGCCTGCAGACTAACCTCGAATTCCGGATCATTGGCAGCCTCCTCCAGAGCGGAGCGAGCTTCCTCGGTGCCTACTTCATACAGGAAGCGGGCTGCACGCCAGCGTACGATCTTGCTGCTGTCTTTGAGCGATTCGATCATGACCGGGGTAGCGGCAGCATCGCCGATATCGGACAGTGTATCGCCTGCGGTACGGCGAACGGCCGGTGTTTCGTCGCGCATGGCTTCATACAGGAGTTCCATCGCTTCAGGGGTGCGCAGATCGCCCAAGTACACAACGACGAGCCGGCGGATCTGCATCTTCGGATCCCGAAGGGCTTGGCGGAGAAGCGGAATGTGTTTCTCCGTTGGCTCCAGTGCATCCAGCGCGGCATAACGGACGCGCCAGTCCTCATCCTGCAGCGCGGCTTCGGTTTCCTCGTCTGTCAGCTTCCGGCGCTGCTCGACGAAATCCTCGTCGCTGGCGCCGTGGGCAATCGCTTGGGCAACGACTTTATCGAGGCGCTCCTGCGGGAAGGCAGCTTCAAGCTCCTGCTCTACGTCACGGGCGATGTCTTCCAGCTGGCCGTAGCGCACGCCGTACTCCTTGAGCTTGCGCTCCTTGATGAGCGTTGTGGTTCCGACGGCGGCCACCGCTTGGGCGAAGCGCTCCGACAGACCGATGCGTTCTTCCTGATTCCCGCTTTTGACACGGATTTGCATCGGTATATTCCGAAAATACTGGACGAACACTTGAGCCTCACCAAAAGCAAAATCTTCCGCATTTTCTTGGAGTCCGGCGGCAAGCCCCTCCTGACCGAATATTTCCTGAACGGCGCCCAGAATGGAAGGCCAATCGGCGTTGCCTTTGCGGTCGAGCGCGATGAAATCAAGGGTATGAAAAACGCTCTTTACGCCCGGGATATGGAGCAGCTGCCTGATCCAGGGGGGAGCCGACCGTTCGTTATCCAGTGTATATGTTCTTCGAATCCCGGGCTCCAGCGTTTCGTCAAGTCGAAGCATCATGGAGTTCGGGCTCGGGGTTGGTTCAATAAATGTAATTTTCATGGGTTTATCTCGCCTCCTTATCCTCTTATTGTACCTCTTTTCCATGCCGGAAAAAACATCATGGCAAGGATTCAAACAAAATGACCGGACTTTGGATAAAAAGAGGAAAGGTTTGTAAAACTGATAATGATGGGATTGTAAAGCATTTAGGTTTTCAAAGAATCACATGTTAGATGGCCGCACTCTTGCAGATGGACTGAAATACTTAAAGGAGGCTAGGCTAACGGATGCACAGGAAGCAGGAGCGAAAGCTTGCGATTCTATGCTTTATTGTTGCGGCCATTATGCTATACGGCGCGGTGAAAGGGTATCTGCGTTATATGGAACATTTTGGATAACGAAACCGAGGAGTGAACCTGATGTCTTCACTGGATCCCGTACTGATGAGCCGGATCCTGACCGGCTTGACCCTGTTTGTGCATATTGTTCTGGCAACCATCGGCGTTGGGATTCCGATTATGTTGGCTCTGGCGGAATGGAGGGGGATTCGGACAGGGGACAACCATTATACGCTGCTTGCCCGGCGATGGGCGCGGGGATATGTGATTACGGTGGCCGTCGGCGTCGTGACAGGTACCGCCATCGGCCTGCAGCTCAGCTTGTTATGGCCCACCTTTATGCGCGTCGCTGGTAAAGCCATTGCGCTGCCGCTGTTCATGGAAACCTTTGCTTTTTTTGTGGAGGCGATCTTTTTAGGCATTTATCTTTATACATGGGATCGATTCAAAAATAAATGGACCCATTTGCTGCTGCTTATTCCCGTGGCGATCGGCTCCTCCGCGTCAGCGTTCTTTATCACGAGCATGAATGCGTTTATGAATCAGCCTCAGGGCTTCGAGCTGGTGGATGGGGTATTTACGAATGTGAATCCGTTCGTGGCCATGTTCAATCCGGCGACGCCGACCAAGGTGAGCCATGTACTGGCGTCAGCGTTTACGACCAGTGCCGCTGCGCTTGCCAGCATAGCCGCCTTCAGTATATTGCGGGGAAGCAAGCACATCTACTTTAAGAAAGCGCTGAAGCTCACCGTCGTGTCTACCTTTGTTTTTGCTGTGGCCACCGTGATGATTGGAGATTTCTCCGGCAAATTTCTGGCTAAATACCAGCCCGAGAAGCTGGCGGCGGCCGAGTGGCATTTTGAAACGATGAGGCAAGCCCCGCTCATTTACGGCGGCTTTCTGGATGAGAATAACGAGATTAAGTATGCATTGAAGATTCCGTACGCGCTAAGCATATTGGCGGGAAACAGTCCCAGCACGGAGGTCATTGGACTGAATGAGTTTCCGGAGAATGAGAGGCCGCCGATGTCGGTGCATTATTTTTTCGATCTAAAGGTGACCAGCGGCGCCGTGATCGTACTGATTCCGCTCCTGTATATGTTCCGAAAGAAACTTCCTGGCAAAAGGCCTTATCCAAAATGGCTGCTGCTTAGTATATTGGCTTTGGGGCCTCTATCGATGTCAGCCATATGGCTGGGCTGGTTCCTTGCCGAGATCGGAAGGCAGCCGTGGATTGTGCGGGGATACATGAAGGTATCGGATGCGGCAACCACTTCAACAAGCGTCGGCTGGATGCTGGTGCTGTTTATAATCCTGTATCTGGTGCTATCCGTATCCGCGATTCGCGTGTTAAGCCAATTGTTCCGGAATAAAAGCGCGGAAGAGGAAATCCGGCTGCTGGGACTCGAGATCGAAGGGGGAGACCGCAAATGAGCTATGCAATGGTGGCAATAACCGTGCTGTGGACATTTCTGTTTGGCTATTTGCTGGTGGCCTCGATTGATTTTGGTGCCGGATTTTTCAGCTATTACAGCGTGCTCACCGGACACGAGAACAAGATTCATAACATCATCCAGCGGTATTTATCTCCCGTCTGGGAAGTAACCAACGTATTCCTGATCTTTTTTGTGGTCGGACTTGTCGGATTTTTTCCGGATGCTGCGTATTATTATGGCACCGCCTTGCTTGTGCCGGGCAGCTTGGCCCTTGTGCTGCTGGCGATCCGCGGCGCTTACTACGCCTATCACACGTATGGCAGCCAGACCGGGAACAATATCGTGTATATGGGGCTCTACGGGGCCACGGGACTGCTCATCCCTGCAGCGTTGTCGACGATATTGGCCATCTCGGAAGGCGGCATTATCTATATGGACAACGGGAAGGTAGAGCTTCATTGGTATACGTTCTTCACGAATCCGTACACGTGGTCGGTCATCCTGCTTGCGCTTGTGAGCGTTCTGTACATCTCGGCGATGTTCCTGTCCTATTACGCGCATCGTGCGGGGGATGCGGTAGCGTTTGGCGTGGTCCGGGGTTATGCGCTGGGATGGAGCGCTCCGACGATCCTGACTTCGGTGTTCGCGTTTTTCCAGATTAACCATCAGAATCCGGTGCATTTTGGGCAGATGCTGGATATCGCATGGATGTTTATCGCGTCGTTCATCTGCTTTGTCATTGCGGTTTACCTCGTATGGAAGCGAATCCGGCTCGGCATCGCTTTTATTATGGTCATGCTCCAATTTGCCTTTGCTTGGTACGGGTATGGACGCTCGCATCTGCCGTATATTCTCTATGATTACATCCATATTCATGAGAGCATAACCAACGATACGATGGCGATCGCATTGATTACCGCATTTATCCTGGGTTTCTGCGTATTGCTTCCTTCCCTGATCCTGCTGCTGCGATTGTTTCTGTTCGATGCAAACTACATTCGCGGCAAATCCGCGAAGAAGGGGTGAGGCAAGTGGAGGACTTCGCCATTTTCATAGCACCGCTGCTCACCGTACTGGCTGCTGTAGCCTTTATGGCGATCTACGTCGTCAAGTATAAAGATCCATCGGATTGATTCTGGATAAAGGCAATTCCGGGTTGTTTCGCCACGAAACGTTCGGTGTAAAAAGAACAACAAGCGCAAAGTTGAGCGGAGAGGTCAATACGGGGTAAAATACAGGGTAATGGAAGGAGGAGGCTGCATGCCAAAAATTCGCTATAACAATATCGATAACGTCAGCACGGATAAAACACTTAAACAATTCAAGCAGTGGCGCGACGAACGTCGTCAGAAGAAGAAGGATTATTCTTACTGCATTCCGAACCTGACGCCGGATCTTCAGTATTTGCATAGCAACCGGCACGAAACCTCCGTTACCTGGATCGGGCACGCTACGTTCTTCATCCAATATGAAGGCTTGAACATCGTGACTGATCCCGTATGGGCGCGGAGAATGGGATTTAATAAGCGTCTTGGAGAACCTGGGCTTCCCATTCATGAGATCCCTCCGATCGATGTCATTCTGATCTCGCATTCCCATTATGACCATATGCATGTTGCCTCGATCCGTAAGCTGTACCGTGCGGACACCATGATCATTGTACCCGTTGGTCTGCGTCGCAAAATGATCAACAAAGGCTTTCGTCGCGTGATTGAACTGCAGTGGTGGGAATCCACGACCATCAAGGGCGTGAAATTCTCCTTCGTGCCGACACAGCATTGGACTCGGCGCACGCCGTTTGACACGAATACATCCCATTGGGGAGGGTTCGTGATGGAGCCTGTCCTGCAGGATGCGAAGGTGGATTCGGCTTCTTCCGATGAATCATCATGCAATAACGAACCTGTATCGGAGGATGGCACCCGCCTGCTTCCGCCGAATTTGTATTTTGCCGGAGACAGCGGTTATTTCGAGGGCTTTAAGCTGATCGGAGAACGCTTCAACATTCACCTTGCGCTGATGCCCATCGGGGCATATGAGCCGGAATGGTTCATGACGTCGCAGCACGTCAATCCGGAAGAGGCACTGCAGGCGTTCCAGGATGTGAAAGCCGAGACGATGATTCCGATGCATTACGGCACCTTCAAGCTGGCAGACGATACGGCCAGAGAAGCGCTGGATCGAATGGAAGCGGAACGTGAGCGGCTGGGGATCGCCAAGGAGCGAATTCGCGTATTAAAGTACGGAGAAACCTTTAAGGTTCAGCCTGAACGAAGAAGCGTGACATCATAACCGAAATGTGCAAGCGATTCGGATTACATGCACCATACACCATAGACTGCCAAAAGAGGCCCGAAAGGTTTTTCATAACCTTACGGGCCCATTTTCAGTTGCTTCTAAACGTTTAGCGTTTTGGCAGAATGCCGACCGCTCTTGCGGCAGCAGCGCTTTTCTCAGCGAACTGCACGGGATCGTCAATCGATTCCCAGTGGATATATTTGAATGGATTGCTCTGGAAAAGCCAATGGTTATGAATGGCGGTTACTTTTATGCCGCGCTTCAGCAGTTCCGCCGCAAACGGATTGATTTCTTTTTCCAGGATAACGGTTTCCCCCAGATTCAACGTGCGGCCACGGGAGTCTTTGGATTCAAAGGATAACGCGAAAGGCAGTGTCAAAGGAGAACGGCTGCGGCGTCCCAATATTTTCACGTTTAGCCTCCGCAGCGTGGAGACAACGCACACGCCATTGGTGACGCTTCCTGTGCCCCCAATGATCCGAGCCAGGCGATTGCAAAGCTTGTTGCCCATAATGGCCCCTCCTTTCATATCAGAATAATATAACGTATGAGAGGGGGACCTGATCCGACTGGTTTCTTTCATTAATAGAAAAGCCTCTTTTTCTATTAAACTAGAAAAAGAGGCCTCGATCGTCGGCATTCGTGTACTAGAGAAAAAGGTGCATGCAGGAGGTGATATTTGTTTAAAACCGTTTTATATCATCCAGAAGCTTCGATAACCGTCGTACTTATGCTATAATGTGCTGAAACCAATAGTGATAAAGGATGGTAATGCTTAATGATCAGTACAAGCGGCGTAACGCTCCGCTATGGCAAACGAGCACTATTTGAAGATGTCAATATAAAATTCACCCCGGGCAACTGCTACGGTCTCATCGGCGCCAACGGGGCGGGTAAGTCTACATTTCTGAAAATCCTCTCCGGTGAGATTGAACCGAACCAAGGCGAGGTTCATATGACACCGAATGAGCGGATGGCGGTTCTGAAGCAGAACCACTATGAATACGATCAGTATCCCGTCCTGGAGACGGTTATAATGGGTCATGCCCGGCTGTACAACATCATGAAAGAGAAGGATGCGCTGTATGCGAAATCCGATTTCTCCGAAGAAGACGGCATGCGTGCGGGTGAGCTGGAAGGCGAATTCGCAGAGCTGAACGGATGGGATGCAGAGCCGGATGCGGCAGCGCTCCTGATCGGTCTCGGCATTCCACGTGAGCTGCACGATAAGAAGATGTCTGAGCTGAGCGGTAACGAGAAGGTACGCGTTCTCTTGGCGCAGGCCTTGTTTGGCCGTCCGCATAACCTGCTGCTGGATGAGCCTACCAACCACTTGGACTTGGAATCGATTCAGTGGCTTGAGAACTTCCTTATGGATTATGAAGGCACCGTTATTGTGGTATCCCATGACCGTCACTTCCTGAACAAGGTGTGTACGCATATTGCGGATATCGATTTCGGTAAAATTCAGCTGTATGTCGGCAACTACGACTTCTGGTATGAATCCAGCAAGCTGGCGCTTGAACTTCAGCGGGATGCCAACAAGAAGAAGGAAGAGAAGATCAAGGAATTGCAGGCATTTATTCAGCGCTTCTCGGCGAATGCTTCCAAATCGAAGCAGGCGACTTCCCGTAAGAAACAGCTCGACAAAATTACGTTGGAGGATCTACGTCCTTCGAACCGTAAATATCCGTTTCTTCATTTCAAACCTGAACGCGAGGCGGGCAAGCAGCTGCTTACGATTGATGGCATCACCAAGTCGATGGATGGGGAAAAAGTGCTGGATAATGTCAGCTTTGTTGTAAACAAAGGCGACAAAATCGCATTTGTTGGACCGAACGGGATGCCGAAAACGACGCTGTTCCAGATCATAACCGGTGAAACCGAGGCGGATGCCGGTGAATACAGCTGGGGGGTAACAACAACCCAGGCGTATTTCCCAAAAGACAACTCTGCCTATTTTGACGGTGTTGATATCAACCTCGTGGAATGGCTGCGCCAATATTCCAAGGATCAAGATGAGACATTCTTGCGCGGATTCCTTGGCCGCATGCTGTTCTCGGGCGAGGAAGCGCTGAAGAAAGCAAGCGTACTGTCCGGGGGCGAGAAGGTTCGCTGCATGCTGGCCAAAATGATGCTGAACGGCGCGAACGTGCTGATCTTCGATGAGCCGACGAACCACTTGGATCTCGAATCCATTACGGCACTCAACAATGGTCTGATCGATTTCGACGGAACGATTCTGTTCACCTCGCATGACCATCAGTTCATTCAGACGATTGCCAACCGAATTATCGAGATTACGCCTAATGGCATCATCGACCGCAGTATGAGTTATGACGAGTATCTTGAGAGTGAAGAGATCAAGGGACTTCGGGATAGCATGTACCCGGTTGAAGCTTAAGAAAATAGGATATGGCGAAGGATGAGGGCGTGAGCTTTCACCTCGTCCGATCCATTAAAAAAATGCTGCACCTTCCAAGTATGGGAGGTGCAGCATTTTTTGCGTTAAGCACGATACTGGCTCTTCTACGAACCGCCGGTACGACGACGCTGGTTGTTTGGTTTTTTGTTGTTTTGGCTTTTCATTTTTTGCGCTGAACCGGCTTGGAATTGTCCGGGCTTATTCGCGGACGCATTCTGCTGTTTTTTCTGTTCCAGCTTTTGCCGGATTGCATCGGCTAAATTCACTTTACGTGATTCATTATTCTCGGGCATAGTATCACCCTCCTCTTCGTGTTCGCTTGTCCTCATTTTATTCGTTTTTAAATCGCCCGGCAAGGGTAACAATGATTAATACCATTTTCTACGTCCATGGTTCTTTGACCGAAGCAATTATGTTTCTCTAGACCCACACGAATGACCTTTGCTAGGATTAAATATGGATAATGATGGATATCGCTTGACGGCTGCGAAAGCCAAGCAAAGGAGAGACGTTATAAAGTGAATGCCTATGATAATATCAAACAAGGGGAACGCGGGGCCTGGATCAGCATTGCCGCCTACCTCGTGTTGTCCTCGTTTAAAATATTTTGTGGATACTTATTCGCATCCAGTGCTTTGCTTGCCGACGGTTTTAACAACCTGACGGACATCGTGGCATCGCTCGCCGTATTGATCGGATTGCGAATTTCCCAGAAACCGCCGGATTCCGATCATGCGTACGGACACTTAAGGGCGGAGACGATTGCGGCTTTGGTTGCTTCATTTATCATGGCGGTCGTTGGCATCCAAGTGCTGGTTGAAGCCGTTCGTTCATTTTTTGAAGGTTCCAAGGAAATTCCGAATTTATGGTCAGCCGCCGTAGCCGGCGTCTGTGCCGTTGCGATGCTTGGCGTATACCGGTACAATCGGAATCTCGCACGGCGAATCGATAACCAGGCACTTATGGCCGCAGCCAAGGATAATTTATCGGATGCACTCGTCAGTGTGGGGGCAGCTGTAGGTATTATTGGCGCACAATTCGGACTGCCCTGGCTGGATACCGTAGCGGCGGTAGCGGTCGGTGTCATTATTTGCAAAACGGCTTGGGATATATTCAGGGATTGCACCTATAGTCTGACGGACGGTTTTGATGAGAATCGTTTGTCGGACTTGCGTAGTACGATTGCCCGTACGCCCGGCGTCGAGGGGATTAAGGACATGAAGGCCCGAATTCACGGCAATCATGTGCTGGTGGATGTTGTCATCGAGGTGGACCCGGATATCACTGTTCTGGAGGGGCATCAGATCAGTGACCGTATCGAAGAACAGATGGAGAGGATTCACAATATTATGAGCGTCCATATTCACGTGGAGCCTAAGGAATCGTCCTAGGGAAATCGATCGGTACGAATACAAATGGCAGGCCAAGTTCATCTTGACCTGCCATTTAACCTGCAAGGAGACATGAAGGATCATGAAGTCCGGCAGTCATACCTGATTACTTTACATAAATCCAAGCTTTACCGAGCCATGTATAAACTTCAACCCATTCCCCGCCAAGCACGACACCCGTTCGATTACCGGTTGTGTCGATTTTTTGCGGAGCCAAGGCACCAAGCTTTTCGCCGTTTGGAGCGTTATAGAAGTAAGTTCTTTCCGCAATCTCGATCATAGGTGTAGGCACCAACACGACTTCTTCCGGTTTGATAATAGGGTCTGTCGTCGAGATTGGAGCCGGTCCTGAAGTTTCAGTTACCGTCCCTGAAGTTTCGGATACCGTCCCGTTAATCGGGTCTGCGCTTGCTACGGCGGTCAGAGACAGGGTGAGTGCTAGGGCTGCAGTAATGCTTAGAGTTTTTTTCATGGAATAATTCCTCCTTGGGACCGAAGTATGATTTTATCTCGCTATTTTAACACACTATCGTAATAACCACGATTTGGATGTTTTGAATCAAGAAAATTGGGTACATTTCGCAATTCGTGACAAGTTTTAAGGATTCCTATATACTTTGGAGATGGGAAAAGCCTTGTTGCCGCAGGGATATCCTATGGGAGGAGGGGCTTTGGATGGTACGTCGAAAAAAAAGAGCCGGACGTTTCCTGCTGGGTATATTTGTCCTTCTGCTTGTGATTGTCGGTGCGTTGGTCTGGTTTGTTTATCCTACGCAATCTCTGGATATGCGCTACCGCTCCGTTGATTTCAAGGACAAGTTGATGACCATGGTGTCAAATCGGGATACTCGCATGCTGCTGAGCACGGAAGAAGTCGGGGAACTCAGCAAGAAGAACATGGTAAAATATATGAGCACCCATGACCTGGGCGTCGATATTACAGGTGCCGATTTCGTGATGAATGGCACCACGATGACAGCCCATATGAATGGGCAATGGGGGATTCTTCCCTTTGGTGCAGTGCTGCGTTTTCAGATGTCTGCCGAGGGAAGCTATCTTCACCTGACGCATGAATCAACAACGATCCGGGGAGCCCAGATCCCTTTGAATATGTTCCAGCTGGAGCCGATACAAATTTCGCTCAAGGACTATTTACCGGATCTGGTAACTGTGAAAAATGTGAAGTTTCTGTCCGACGGCTTGGAATTGAACTTTACGATGGATTGGATGTCCATTCCGTCGCTGTTTAAGTAAAGCAAGGGAATCGGCTAAAGACTCAGACAAGGAAACCAAGTCTGGGTCTTTTTTGTGTTTTTCAAGAGAAAAGTCGTTATTTTCAGAAAAAAACTATGAAAAAAATATATATGTAAACATTGACACTATAATTATCCCCCACTATAATCAGTAAATGTTTAGAAATAAATGTTTTAGTACTAAAGTATATAGAGGCGAAGTAGGTTGGTCTCTATTGAAGAAGTGCTGGACCTTTTAAAGGAGTGTAAAAAATACATGTCCATGCGGAATGAAATTCTGGAGTTGGAGATGCTATTTAAGAAGATGGTTCGAACTGTGCACCATGAGTGGCAGAAGGAAGGGTTTCCTAAACTAGGCAGAACGCAGTATACCGCCTTGGAGATGCTTCACGAACAGGGAGCATTGAGATTGTCGGACTTGGCCGATTCCATTCATGTGACATGCGGGGCGGTTACGGGCATATCCGATAAATTGATCGAGGGCGGATTCGCGCGCCGAACAAGGGATACAGCCGACCGAAGGGTCATTCATTTGGAGATTACGCCGCTCGGGAGTAATCTGATCGAGCAGCTGGCCAATAAACGTGCCGAGTTAAGCGATTTGTTATATGGCTTTCTAACGGACGAAGAGGTTAAGCAGTTGAGTGTCCTGTACCGTAAAATTTTGACGAATGTTGAGCACATCCAAGGTCAGATGTCCACATAGAACAAACATGCTAAATGTATGATTTTACTTAGAAAGAGAGTGAAGGCTGCACATGAGTACCCATACCATTGCTCGCCCAGGCGAGCCTGTTAAGAAAGGACCTATCATTGCTGCACTTATGATTGGCGCTTTTGTCGCCATTCTTAACCAGACATTGATGAATGTTGCTCTGCCGAGCATCATGGAGAATTTGAACATTAAACCGACCGTAGCCCAGTGGCTGACCACTGGCTTTATGCTGGTGAACGGGGTCTTAATTCCCGTTACCGCTTATCTGATCGCGCGTTTCTCGACAAGGCAGCTGTTCATTAGTGCGATGACGCTGTTTACGATAGGCACCTTGCTGTGCGCGGTCAGCCCCAACTTCGCGTTACTGCTTACCGGACGCCTCGTTCAGGCTGCCGGTGCAGGTATTTTGATGCCGCTTATGACCGTTGTATTTCTGAACATATTCCCTATTGAGAATCGCGGGAAGGCGATGGGGATGATGGGGATTGCCATGATATTTGCTCCTGCCATCGGACCTACGCTTTCCGGATATATTGTGGAGCACTATGATTGGCGTGTCCTGTTCTACATGATCCTGCCTTTCTCGATCATTGCTACGCTAATCGGGGTATTCTTCCTGAAAAATGTGACCGAGGTCAGCCGGCCGAAGCTGGACATGATCGCCATCATTTTGTCCACCCTGGGCTTTGGCGGTTTGCTGTACGGCTTCAGTGATGCCGGGAATGACGGTTGGTCCAGCACGCCGGTTGTTACGACCCTAGCGGTCGGAGCGATTGCCCTTATCCTGTTTGTATGGCGGGAGATGAAGACCGACAATCCGATGCTGGAATTCCGGATATTCAAATACAATATGTTTACGTTGACCACGCTTATCAATGTCATTGTCACGATGGCGATGTATGCCGGCATGATTCTGCTTCCCATTTATCTGCAGCAGATTCGTGGATTCACGCCGGTGGAATCAGGCCTTCTTATGCTTCCCGGCGCTATTCTGATGGGGATCATGTCACCGATCACGGGGGCGATCTTCGATAAGGTAGGCGCAAGATGGCTGGCTGTTATCGGTCTGGCGATTACGGTCATTACGACGTGGGAGTTCAGTAATTTGACCGAAACCATGTCCTACAGCCACATGATGATCATCTATACGGCCCGGATGTTCGGGATGTCGATGCTCATGATGCCGATCCAAACGGCGGGGCTTAATCAGCTCCCACGGAGCTTGAACGCTCATGGTACGGCCATGTCCAATACACTGCGCATGGTTTCCGGCTCAATCGGAACGGCCATTCTAGTTACCGTCATGTCCACCCAGGCAGAGAGCAAAGGGGAAGCTCTGATGCAATCGGGGCTATTTGATCCGAAGAATCAGGCCGACCTGCTTAAGCTGGGGAATGAAGCAACCATTTATGGCATTAACTATGCCTTTGTTATTGCGACATGGATCAGCGTCGCTTCCTTCATCCTGGCTTTCTTTATCAAGAAGACCAAGCCGGCGGAAGAGCCGAAAACCGCAGGAAATCAGGAGGCTGCAGCAACGAACGTATAATCTGATCCGATTTTGCGCAGCGCAAAAAAGGGTGTCCTAACCGTTGATCAAACGGAGGACACCCTTTTTTTCATTTCCTATGTGTATATTCAATGCATGGGCTTTAGTATGCGACAGCGTCACATACTTCGTCTGCGTCCGGTAAAGAGAGAGATCACAAACAGGACAACGAAGATGAAGAACAGCACCTTCGCAATGCTGGCTGCAGCCTCAACGATGCCGAAGAAGCCAAAGATCCCTGCAATCAGTGCAACAACTAGAAAAATTACGGACCATTTTAACATCCTATTCACCCTGCTTTCTTCATCGATTTTATTGGACATAGGCATGTAGTCTCATGATGCTCCAAGAAGCGGCACATATCCAATTTGAAGCTCGGTAGGGAGCCGCTTAGCCGTTGCCAACAGCGCCCTTCGTAGTGTTCTTTAACCGGGTTGGCAGGGGATGAAACAAGCTGTAGGACAATGGCATTATTGGCAGGGATCTCTTTGTTTCGTGGACTGGGGGATAGGGTAACTATTGCGTATCCGAAACCAACATACTTGAAAGTGAGGGACAACGCATGCTAACCCAAATCAGTGTTGCCATTATTGCCGTAGCATTTGCGGTTCTGGTTTTCTTTTTAATCAAGACATTAAAGGCTGCGACACAATCGCTCGAAAAGGTAACCGAAACCCTTCAGGATGTTCAAAAGACGGTGGACGAATTGACTTATGAAGTGAAGCAGACCATCCGGAATACGAACGATATTACGGTGGACGTTCAGCATAAGATGAGACAGATCGATCCGGTACTGGATACCGTCAAGAATCTGGGAGAAGCTTTAAGCGAGGTCACCTATGCGGTGAAGCAGGTATCCTCCGGCATGGTTAGCCGCTTTAAGCAATCCCGGATGGAGCAGAAGAAAGAGCAGCCTGCCCGTATGGAAGTGCCTTTGACGGCTCAGGATCGTACGTTCCAGTCCTATGATGCGGTATATCAGAACACGGAAGCGCAAGAAAAGTCACGCGGTCGGAACTGGTTAACCTACGTGGATACAGCGGTTGGTCTGTGGAACAGCTTCCGTCGCCAAAAAGCCAGATAAACGTAAGAAAGCTAAACCCGGGTATAGCTCCGACAGCTGAAGAAAGGAGGAGGTCGCATGTGGAATGTCGCACTGTTGATGGTAGGGCTCTTGATTTACTCCGGAGGTGGGGGTGCTGTGGCAGAGCCGCAGCCTTCTGCCGGGATGTCGCCACCGCCTATAATTTATGCCGCTTCGGATGTTGGACAAGCACAAACCAGCGACAACTCTACGGAGAGCTATGGAACTTTAAACGGGATTTCGCTAACGGATAACAAGCACGATGTCATTCGGAAGCTGGGAACGCCGGCTCGAATTGAGTATGAAGAGCTGACCGGAATTACCAAGCTGGATTACAAAGATATGGAGATTGGGGTCCGCAACGGCTACACGGAATATGTTCGTGTGAAGCCCTCTGCCGTATCCTTTCAGGTTGAAGACCAGCGTATTGGTATGACAACCGATCAAATTAGGGCATCACTGGGTAAGCCGTATTTCAAAGCGGAGGACGGGGATGTGTACCTTGAGAACCATCAAGCGCTTAAGGTATTTATTGACCGGGACTCCGGCGAAATTGCAGGGATTGATTTATTTTTCGATTATAGCGACTGAATTTGTTTCAACCTTAAGAAATAAGGTTAATAACAAATGGACTATAACCTAAATCGAGGTTTTACACTATTAGGGGAGGTTTTCACAATGGAATTTACCAATACGAAGTCATATGCCAAAGTCGTTGAGAATGGTACACAAGCGGTTCAGGAGGTGCAGAACCTGCGGCAGTCCGGTTACGATCAGGATCGGATTTATGTATTGGCTCATGATTCGGATAAGACAAGCCGGATCGTGGATGCATCCGATGCGAATAACGTAGGCATCAAGGAAGAAGGCGTGTTTGACGCCTTTGCGAATTTGTTCCGGTCCCGCGGCGATGAGCTCCGCGCCAAAATCGTATCGCTTGGCTTCACGGAGGCCGAGGCTGGATTCTATGAGAAACAGCTGGATCTAGGCAAAGTACTTGTTATCGCTAAAAAAGATTGATGATATAGCAACGAAGTTCAGCTTTATGACAGCATCGATGGTAGGCGTTATAGGACTTAAAACATAGATAAGGAATGAGACCATAGACGTCTCATTCCTTATCTATGTTTTAAAAGAATGTTCCATATACCTAGTAAAAGTGGAAGATTCAAGATTTAGAACCTTTTTCTATGGCAATTGATTAGAGGACTATTATAGTATAATAGTAGGAAAAGGATTTCTATCGTATAATCCGAAACGTTAAGGGAGAGGGCAATGAGAATATTAATCGTAGATGACAATCCGACTAACGTCATTATTATCCGAGAAATCTTAAAGAAGGAAAATTACCAGAACACTCTATCTGCATCTTCAGCCCTGGAAATGCTGGAGCATTTGGGGATCGGCGATCGCAGCCAAGAACTCCATCCCCGGAGATCAGACATCGATCTGATCCTGCTTGATATGATGATGCCCGAGATGGATGGAATAGAAGCATGCCGTATAGTTCAGCAGTACGAGCATTTGAAAGATATACCGATCATTATGGTTACCGCCGTTGGGGATTCCAAGAAGCTGGCCGAAGCGCTGGATGCCGGTGCCGCCGATTACGTAACGAAACCGATCAACAAGGTAGAGCTGATGGCACGCATACGCCTGGCGCTCCGGTTGAAGCATGAGAAAGACTGGCATATTGAGAGAGAACAGCGGGTCCAGGCTGAATTGAAGCTTGCGGCCATGGTACAGAATGCCGTATTGAGCTTACCAATTGAAGATGATCAGCTTGAAATTCATGCGCTGTACCAGCCCTCGGCGGAGCTTGCGGGAGATTTGTACGCATGGTACCCGCTTGGTGATGGTCGTTATGGCGTGATTCTGCTGGATATGATGGGACACGGGATTACTTCGTCCCTATTTTGTATGTTCATCGCTTCGGTTCTGAAGGACACGGTGACGACTTATGTCGAACCGGAGAAGGTGGTTCAGGAATTGAACCGCAGGTTCAATCAGTTAAACCTCGGCGAACAGCTGATACAGTACTATTTTACAGCGATCTATCTTGTTGTGGATACCCGTTTAAAGCGGGTGGACTACGTCAACGCAGGGCATCCGCCGGCTCTCTTCTTTCAGGAGAGCGGGGATGTGATGACCCTGGATCAAGGCTGCTGCCCGGTGGGATTGTTTGACCGGATCGAAGACATGGAGCCAAGAAGCTTTCAATATGAAGGCGAAGGACATTTGGTTATGTATACGGACGGCCTGCTCGAACTGGTGGAGGGCGGTCATGACGAGAAGCTGGATTATCTGAAGGAGCATTTGGGAGGCCCTCATCATTGGAGAGAAGATGAGATGAAGAAGCAATATTTTGTGGATGATCCATCGCAGGAGCGAGAGGACGATAAATGCCTGGTTTGGATATCTCTTAAAAAAGGAGAGGAAACCAATCAATGAAGCTTAGGAGCAAGTTAGTCATTGGTTTTACGACTTTGCTGGCGCTCATGCTGGTTCTGACCTTGATTGGTTATGACCGAATCAGTTATATGAACGACCAATTGAACCAGATCTATCAGGATCGCTACCAAAAGGTACGAAACTCCAGCGCAATGCGCGGAGAAGTCAACGATATGGCACGAGAGCTTACGAACATGATCTTGAGCAATGACCAGTCTACGTTTGCTGTGTCCGAACAGGAACTGGAAACGATGACAGCACGAGCTCAAACGTATTTTCAAGCGATCAAAGAAAGTGCAAATGCTGCGGAAGAGCAGCAATTGTTAGTCCGGATTGAGCGTGCGGTGAATCAATATATCGTTTATCAAAATAAGACACTGGAGCTGCTGGCAAAGAGCAACGCAACGGAAGCTAACCTGCTCCGTAATTCGACCGGACAATCTGTCCAGGAAGAGATGCTGATGAGTTTGAACGAGCTTAGCAGCTACGAGAACCAGAAGATCAATGATGATATAACAGCAGCGACAGCAGCATATGACCGCTCTGTCCAAATGTTTATCTATCTCATGGCTGGCGGTTTGTTATTAGGAATGCTGGTCATTCTATGGATTCTTCCAAGCATTACCCGGGGCATCAACGTAGTCTCCATGATGTTGAAGAGCTTTGGAGAAGGCAGATTGAAGGCGATCCGTCGTATTAAAGTTACGTCCAAGGATGAGTTTGGCGATGTGGCCCGGGTATTTAAAGACCTGTCCGAAGATATTATCGAGAAGCAGCGCATCGAGGAAACCTATCTCCAGGCCCAGCGTGATCAGTCCTGGCTCAACTCGAATATGGCCAGAGTCACGGAGCTTTTGGAGGGGATCAATTCCTTGGAGGAAGTCGGTCAGCGGTTTATCAGCGAATTTACGCCGATTTTGGGTGCTCATTATGGAGCTATCTATATTCGTCAAGAAGACAAACATCCGAATAAGTTGGAGATGAAAGGTTCTTACGCCCATGAAGGCGGCGAAGAGCCGAAGATTTCCTTCATGATCGGGGAAGGGCTTGTAGGTCAAGCTGCGCTCGATAAGAAACCGATCGTACTGAAAAGCGCGCCGGAAGATTTCATGAATGTGGAATCCGCTTGGGGATCATCGAAGCCGGTATCCGTCGTGATCTATCCGATTCTGTTTGAGAATGAAGTGTTGGGTGTTGTTGAGTTGGCAGCCTTTGAAGAAACAACTTCACTGCAGGAGCAGCTTTTATCTCAGCTGAGTCAATCGCTTGGCATCATTCTGAACAATATTACAGGCCGTCTGCGGGTAGAGCAGCTGCTGCGCGAATCGCAGGCCATGACCGAAGAACTTCAGGTTCAATCGGAAGAGCTGCAGACCCAGCAAGAAGAGCTTCGCCGCACCAACGAAAATCTGGAGGAGCAAACCAATGCCCTCAAGCGTTCCGAGGACTTGCTGCAGCGCCAGCAGGAAGAGTTGGAGCATTACAATACCGAGCTTGTTGCCAAGACGCGTGCGCTTGAGGAACAGGTGCAGGAAGTGGAAGAGAAGAACGATGAGATCGAGAAGGCGAGAATGCAGCTTGAGCAGCAAGCGAAGCAGCTTTCCATTACAACGAAGTATAAGTCGGAATTCATGGCTAATATGTCTCACGAGCTGCGGACCCCGCTTAACAGTCTGCTGATTTTATCACAGCTGTTGTCGGAGAATAAGGATGGAAATCTGAGCAATAAACAGATTGAATATGCACAGACCATATACATGTCGGGCTCCGATCTGCTCAAAATGATCGATGAGATTCTAGATCTGTCCAAAGTGGATGCCGGGAAGATGGAGATCCATTATGAGGACGTTCAGCTTCCGGATATTGAAGCCTTCGTGGAGCAGAACTTTGCCGCCGTGGCATCACGCAAGCATATTGACCTGGGTGTGCATATCAGTGAAGATATTCCGCAGAGCATTGTCACGGACAGCCATCGCGTGAAGCAAATTCTTCGCAATCTGTTGTCGAATGCCTTCAAGTTTACCAATAGCGGCTCCGTCGAGCTGCATGTGGAAAAGGCCGACAAGGAGAAGCTTCCGCTTTACCTGAATGCCGAAGCGGATTATGTGGCCTTTGCTGTCAGAGATACCGGAATCGGTATCCCGGCGGATAAAACGGATCTGATCTTTGAAGCCTTCCAGCAGGTAGACGGCACAACCAGTCGTAAATACGGGGGAACCGGGCTTGGTTTATCTATCAGCCGCGAGCTTTCCCGTCTGCTGGGCGGGGGCATTCTGGTTGAATCGGAAGAAGGTAAGGGAAGCTGCTTTACGCTCTTCCTGCCATCCAGCCATCCGGATTTGGTAGAGAGTAATCAGGAAGCAGCTGCAGCAATTGAGGCACCAACGGAGAGTAATCTGATCGTACCGAAAGCGAAGATGATTTCAAAAGAGGTTCAGCCATCCATACAGGTGGATGACGATCGCGATCAGCTCGGACCGACAGATAAAGTCTTGCTTATCATTGAGGATGATGTGAAGTTTGCCAGAATTCTTCTGGATATGGCCAGAGGCCGCGGCTTCAAGGCCTTGGTTGCATTGCAGGGGGATATCGGTCTGGAGATGGCCAAGTCGTACAAACCGGATGCCATTATCCTAGATATCCAGCTTCCGGTTATTGACGGCTGGTCTGTCATGGGCGAACTGAAGAGCTCTGCGGTTACGCGCCACATTCCAGTGCATGTCATTTCCGTCGTGGATGAAGTGAAGCAAGGATTAATGATGGGTGCGATCGCTTACTTGAAGAAGCCGTCATCGAGAGAAGCGCTGGAGGACGCGTTTACGCATATCGAATCCTATGCGGAAAAATCGATGAAACATCTCCTGATTGTTGAGGATGACGACATTCAGCGGAATTCGATCATTGAATTGATTGGTCATGACGATGTATCGATTACGGCGGCATCCACAGGCGCCGAAGCGCTCAGTGAGCTTCGCAAACAGCGCTATGATTGCATGGTGCTTGATCTGATGCTAACGGACATGACAGGCTTTGAGCTGCTGGATCAGATCCGCGATGACGAGAACCTGGTGGATCTGCCGATCATTATTTATACAGGCAAGGATCTTGATTCGAAGGAAGAGATGCAGCTTCGCAAATATGCGGAGTCGATCATCATCAAAGACGTGAAATCGCCAGAGCGGCTTCTGGATGAAACGACGCTGTTCCTCCATCGGGTCGAGGCTGATTTGCCGGAAGATAAACGCAAAATCCTGCAGAAGCTGCACAATAAGGAAGAGCTGTTTGAAGGCAAGAAGATTCTGCTGGTGGACGATGATATCCGCAACGTGTTTGCTCTCTCCAGCGTGCTGGAGGGCTACAATATGGAAGTCACCTTTGCGGAAAACGGCAAGGAAGCCATTGAGCTGCTTCAGGATCATCCGGAATTTGATCTGGTGTTAATGGATATGATGATGCCGGAGATGGACGGATATGAGGCGATGCGACGTTTACGCGAAATGCCGGAATTCGAGAAACTGCCGATTATTGCCCTGACAGCCAAAGCCATGAAAGAGGATCGTGCAAAATGTATTGAAGCGGGAGCTTCCGATTATATGAAGAAACCGATACAAACGGAGCAACTTCTTTCGCTTATGAGGGTTTGGTTGTATTCGTAAGCCGCTTTTGTGGGTAAAGTACAAGTAGCAAATAAACACGGGGAAAGCGGTGCAAGCGTGATGTCATCTAGTGACCATATGGAATCAGAACAACTGTTGTTGACAGAGGAAAGCGAACGTGAGCTGGAACAGATCGAGATTGAGCTTCTTTTGGAAGGTATTCATCGATTCTATGGTTACGATTTTCGCAATTACGCCATTCCCTCATTGAGGCGGAGAATCTGGCATCATGTTCATGCCGAGGGCGTGTCCACCATATCAGCCCTACAGGATAAAGTGCTTCACGACCGTTCTTGTTTTGAGCGGCTTATATATAATCTATCGATTCCGGTTACGGAAATGTTCAGGGATCCGAAGCTATTCCTGACATTCAGGCAGTCTGTAGTTCCATTGCTTCGTACGTATCCTTATATACGGATTTGGCATGCAGGCTGTTCGACCGGAGAAGAAGTGTATTCCATGGCCATTTTGCTTCATGAAGAGGGATTGTATGAGAAGTCCCGGATTTATGCGACGGACATGAATTCGCGTTCGCTCCAGCAGGCCAAGGAAGGCGTATTCGACATCAAACGCATGAAGCAATATACCAAGAATTATATGGAGGCGGGCGGTACCCGCTCGTTCTCCGAATATTATACAGCGAAGTACAACTCGGTTATTTTCCAACCGTTTTTGAAGAAAAACATGATATTTGCCGAGCATAATCTGGCAACAGACCGTTCCTTTAACGAGTTTAATGTGATTTTTTGCCGGAATGTCATGATTTATTTTAATGATCAGCTGAGGGATCACGTACACGGATTATTTCACGAGAGTCTAAGCCATTTTGGTATTCTCGTACTGGGTTCTAAAGAGTCCATACACTTTACGAATTATAGTGAAGCTTATGAGACGCTGGACCGGGTGGAGAAAATATACCGGAAGATTAAATAGAGTTTTGTAGGAGGATCTCATGGGGTTTCACGAACCGATTCATATTCTGTTGGTAGATGACCGCCCTGAAAACTTACTTGCGCTCGAAGCTGTTCTGGACAGCGAACAATACACGCTAATTAAAGCTACTTCGGGGGAAGAGGCTTTAAGATATCTCTTGAAGTATGATTTTGCCGTGATTGTTCTTGATGTACAAATGCCCGGCATGGACGGTATCGAAACAGCAAGGCTGATCAAGGCGAGAGACAAGACGAAGGATATTCCGATTATATTCATTTCCGCGAACAGCAAGGACGCGGAGCATCTTTTTGCAGGATATTCCGCAGGAGCAATCGACTATATGGTTAAACCCTTTATCCCTCAAATCTTGAAATCCAAGATCGAGGGTTTTGTCGATATGTACCGGACCAATAACAGGCTGAAGATTCAGTCCATGCAATTGCATCAGAAGACCCAGGAGCTTGAAAAAATTAATCAAGAGCTTGTGCTGGCCAAGGAAGAAGCGGAGATTGCCGCCAAAGCCAAAACGGAATTTCTGGCGATGATGAGTCATGAGATCCGTACGCCGATGAATGGCGTCATCGGGATGATTGATTTGCTGATGGACAGCGATCTTCAGGATGAGCAGCGGGAATATGCAGCCATTATCCGAAACAGTGCGGATGCCTTGGTTAACATCATTAATGACATTCTGGATTTCTCCAAGATGGAATCAGGCAAAATGGAGCTGGAGGAATATCCGTTTGATCTCAAGTCCTGCGTTCAGGAAGTGTTTGGTTTGTTCTCCGGAGAAGCCTCCAAGAAGAATCTGGAGCTCACGTATTACATTGAGGATCAAATTCCTGCGATCGTATTCGGGGATATGGGACGCCTTCGTCAAGTATTGGTGAATCTGGTATCCAATGCCGTGAAGTTTACCAATGAGGGTGGTGTGTATTTGGTTGTCTCGCTTGCCCAAGCTGAAGAAGACCGATTAACCCTTGAATTCACGGTGAAGGATACGGGAATTGGTATCTCATCCGAAAAAATCGATCGCTTGTTCAAGCCGTTCTCTCAGTTGGATTCCTCAATGACAAGGCGGTACGGTGGAACAGGACTGGGGCTGGCAATCTGTAAATCGCTCGTACAGATGATGGGCGGAGAGATCGCGGTGGAGTCCAAGGAAGGCAAGGGAGCCACTTTCGTATTTACGATCTGCGTTCATACACATGAGGAAGAGCATCAACGACTCCGGGAAGAGGAGCGTTCGGCAAAATATCGTGTGCATGGGGAGAGGCAACCGAACATCCTGATTGTGGACGATCATCCGATTAATCGAAAACTGATGGACAGTATGCTGGAAAAGATGGGGATGAAAGCGGATATGGCGGAGGACGGCAGACAGGCAGTTGAGATGGTTGCAGGTCCTAAAGTCTACGACATGATCTTCATGGATTTGCAGATGCCTGTAATGGATGGTCTTGAGGCGGCGCGACTGATCCGCCAGATGAAGCCGGAAGCTGAGGCTCCCGTTCTGGTTGCGATGACGGCGAATGTGATGGACGGGATTCAGAAGCGCTGCTTTGACGCGGGTATGAATGAATATATCAGCAAGCCGGTAAAAATCAGCTGTGTGAAGCACCTGATATCCCGGTATGTACCGGTAGAACCGGAAGGATGGGATATGCCCGCAAGCCCTGTTCGCATCATCAACGGTTAGTACAGAAACCGATTTCCATATATTAGCGTGCCCATAACCCTCTTTAACCTGTTTCAACAAGCCAGATAACGGGTTATGTAAAGGGAAAACAAATGATTGGGAGAGAGTGTCTATGAATACAAAAACGAATGATAAGTTCAATGCTAAGACCCAGATGAACGAGGGCGTATGCACGGTATTTCTGAGCGGTGAACTTGATCTGTCCGTCGCTCCTGATTTTCGATTAGTGATGGAGCCTCTTGTCGGCAATTCCGAAGTAGACTTGATCGTCAACATGAAGGACATGACATATATTGATAGTACGGGTATTGGTATTCTTCTGTCGATACTGAAAGCCAGACATGGCATGGAAGCACGCTTTGCAGTCGAGGAAGTTCCGCCGCAAATTCAAAAGCTGTTCGATATGACGGGTATTGCGAAGTTCTTTCAGTCGTAAGAAGAATTCCCAATAGGAAAGGATCGAAAAGAATGAATTCAGATGTTCAAAGAGTAACGCTTAATTTGCCTGCCAGTGCTGAATACGTGGATATTGTAAGACTGAATCTGTATGGAATAGCTTCTAAGATGGGCTTTTCCTATGAAGAGATTGAAGATATGAAGGTTGCGGTGTCGGAGGCCTGTAATAACTCGGTCTTGTATGCTTATAGTCAGGAAGGCGGAATGGTAGAGGTTTTATTTCAAGTGACCAGCGATTCGCTATCCATCACGGTCCGAGACGAAGGGGAGAGTTTCGACAGTATGGGAGCGGTTGGCAACCGTACGCTTCATGATAAAGATCTCAGCGAGGTCCAAATCGGAGGACTAGGCTTCTACCTGATGGAGGCGCTTATGGATGAGGTAAGCGTGACAAACCAGGCTGGAAAGGGAACCGAGGTCACGCTGACGAAGCGTCTCGCAAGAAGCGAGGAGCCCGTATGAGTGATAAAGCGACTCCCCAAGAGTCCAGAGATGAAGCAGTTCATTTAATTGAACAATATCAGCAAACGAAAGATAACGATATCGCAACGGTGCTGATTAAGAAATATGAACCGATGGTCAAAATGGCGGCAGGCAAGATTGCCCGGAATCGGCCCGACCTGTACGAGGATTTGTATCAGGTTGGCCAAATGGCATTAATTCGTCTTCTGCAGCAATATGACATCAGCCTGGGGATTCCGTTTGAGCCCTATGCCATGAAAAGCATGATCGGTCATATGAAAAACTTTCTCCGCGATAAATCATGGTACATTCAAGTACCAAGGCGGATCAAGGAAAAGGGTGCCTTGGTTCAGCAGGCGATAGATGAATTAATGGTGAAGCTGGAGAGATCTCCCGATGTGAATGAGATCGCATCCTACTTGGATCTTTCCGTTGAGGAAACGGTCGAAGTGTTGGCCGGACGTGAATGCTATCATTATGTATCATTGGATTCCCCTTTATCCCAGGAAGAAACCGGAGCGACGCTTGGAGAGCTAATCAGTTCGGATGTGAATGATTTTGATTCCGTTGAGAAGCGCATGGATCTTCAGCAGGCGATGAGCCAGTTGAAGGAGCAAGAGCAGAAGGTGCTATTGCTGGCATTTCAGGAGGGACAGTCCCAGAGAGCTATCGCTCAGAGGTTAGGCGTGTCGCAAATGAGTGTCTCACGTATACAGAAGCGTGCAACGGAAAAACTGAAGCAGATCATGTCTAATTCTTCTTACTGATATGGACAAGCCTCGTAGTAACAGTAACAGACGTATAGCAACATAAGGCACGCTTCCTCATTACGGGAAAGCGTGCCTTTTTGAAACCTTGCGATTTGTATTTACAGAAGGGAGTGTCAGTAAAACATGCTGGGGCCGGATAGGATGGAAGGTCAGGATATTTATTCTTTTGCAGGGGGATGGAAGTGGTACGATGTTCGAACGGATAACTGGCAATCCTCCTGGATCGGTGAACTTCGGACACGCTATCCTTATACAGCCGAATGGTTCGATCAGGCGTCGACGTTAAAGGAACGAAACTACTTATCCGTCCGATTCAAGGATGGGGTGGAGCCGGTTATTATGGGAACCATGCTTTATAAGGTTACGGATGATGCCGATCATTACAAGTCGGAACAGTTCTATTTCTATACGGACGACCAAGTGCTGATCACCATCAATTTGGATGACCATACCCGAAGCGTGATGGCTAAGTCCGAAAGAGCTTCCATGCTTCATCAATGCCAAAAGCCCGTCGACGGCATGTTTGTGCTGGCTCGGACCATTTTGCATTATTACCATGCGGGAATGGATCAATTCGAGCATAACCTGCGTCTTGTCGAAAGTGATATGCGTACGCGCAACCGGAAGTCCTTAATGGACAGCATTCTAACGTCCCGGTTTGAGCTGTTGGAGTGGAGCAATTTGTTTATTCCTTTTCAGGAGCTGATCGCTGCAGCAAAAGAAGGGTATCATGGCGAGCTGGATAGCAGTCGCTCGTTTCAACAGCTCCTACATCGAGTGGAAAGAATGGAGAAGCTGATTCATCATTATGAGCGCGAAATCGATACGCTGGTTTCGATAGACGATGCAATCTCCGCGTTCCGCGGCAATGAAATTATGAAGACACTGACGATTTTTACGGTTGTGCTCACACCCGCAACCGTGGTCGGAGCCATCTGGGGGATGAACTTTGAAAATTTGCCCGCCATTAAGACGTTCTGGGGATTTACGGTAATCAGCGGTTTTACCCTACTGTGGACGGGAGGCATGTATCTTTGGATGCGTGCGAAGGGATGGACGGGAGACCTGCTTCAAGTAAAGTCCAGCAATAAAAATCTTTGAGGCATAATGGTGATCCATGAATGGCGGCAACAATGATCACAACGCCCGGTGACCTTTATAGGCACCGGGCGTTTGCATGCGTTAAAGATACACTAGGATCGGGATTGATCAATATATCCTTGCAAATCCGAGATGAAATCCCCGATCATCGGTACGTTGACAAAGAAGCTGAGAATGTAACCCAGAAGACCCAGCACAAGTGCCGTGCCAAGGGTTAAGCCAAGTCCCCTGGATAGTCCGGCTGTGAGGTTGGCAATGATGCGTTTCTTGGGATTCATGTAATTCTCGATCATGTCCTTCATTTCGGATTTCTCCAGTGTGGTGGCAATTTTGTCCAGACGGGTGTTTAGTTTCTTCACTTCGTGACGCAGTTCAAAGGGATGCTCCTGGATATCATCCGCTTCCCGGGAGCGTCTTTCCTTGCTTATTTCGGATTCCTTTCGTGGCTCATCGCGTTGTCTCGAACGATCGCCGCTCCGGGTCGAGAAGCTAGAGCGGCTATGATATGGGTTCGCTTTACTCATAAGATATCCCCGCTTTCCAGGCAGAAACGCCGTTTCATTTCACTTATCAATCCATATGATGCTTTACAAGCTGACTGGCACGATCTGGCACAAAAATAGCCAGCTGTGTCAGCTGGCTATTCGTGACCTCACGAATTAAACATTCGTTGTCGATTTCATTTCACGGCTGACATCGGAAGAGGTGTCCATCGCTTTATCCTTTACGTCTTTGGAAGCATTTGAAACCTCGCTGGACACGTCTGCCGATGCTTCCTTGACGCTGGACATAATGCTTTGGCGGCCTTCATTCACGGTGGCCATCACATCGGAGGCTTTGGTGCCCACGGTTTTTGCAAGCTCAGAAGCTTTATCGCCTACGGTGTAAGCAACTTCCTTCGTTTTATCCGTTACCACGCTCAGTTTCTCGGACAAATCCCCGCGCAGTTCGCGGCCTGGCTTCGGAGCGAACAACAGAGCTGCCGCCGCTCCGACCAGGGCGCCGATGAAAGCACCTTTGAAAAATGTGGAACCGCTTTGTACTGGATGTTCTTGTTCTGTGTGATTCATAACTTTCACTCCTTTTAGTTAATATAAAAAGAATATAGACACGAGAATCAGGCTGTACGTCTAAATAGCTTGGCAGCAAGACCGAGCAAGAATACGAAGATAGCTGTACCGATGATAGCGGGCACAATGGCAAATCCGCCGATGACAGGCCCCCATGCTCCGAAGAGCCATGGTCCGAGCCATGCGCCTACGAAACCAGCGATCATGGACCCGATAATTCCGCCCGGCATTTCATGACCAGCCAGCGCATCCCCGATGATCCCGATGATGATTGCCATTACGATGCTGATGATGATTCCCCACATACGATCGCCTCCTTTTTAAAGAGCAATGTTTTTCGAGTGGGCTTGCTTATCTCGTAATTAAACCTAAGGCCACATCGTGAAACAGGACAACGTTAAACGGGAGATAAAATGAAGTGTCCGTCCCCTACGGAATGATCGCCTGCTGTTATTTGCAGATTTTTGTACTATACTGAATACAGATTTGCAACAATCCCGGAATTATCGAGGATTATAGGTACCAGATATACACAGGTTTTTAAGACAGGAATACGGTCACAGACGGTTATAGAAGGAGTTATTTAACATGGATACTGTATTAGTGAAGGAATATCGGGCGGACATATTGGAGTGCGTCCACAATGGACATATATGTATTGTTAATGAACAAGGAAGCATACAGGCATACGCGGGAGATCCGGAATATGTCGCATTTACGCGTTCTTCGGCCAAGCCGATGCAGGCAATCCCCTCCATCCGTGGCGGGCTTGCTGACCATTATGGGCTGACGGATAAGGAAATCGCGATCATGACGGCTTCGCATCGGGCGGAGCCGGCTCATACCGAAGTATTGGAAGGCTTTGCCCGCAAGGTCAATATTAGTGAAGCTTACATGGTTTGCGCATCGAGCTGGCCGCTGGATGAGAAAAATAAAGAGGCTCTTCTGCGAGACCAGAGAAACAAGAGCAAATGGTTCCATAATTGCTCCGGGAAGCATTATGGCATGTTGGCCTATTGTCAGATGAAAGGGTACCCGCTGCTCGGATACGATCAGCCGGAACATCCACTGCAGCAGGAGATCCTTAAGACGGTCTCCTATTTGTCGGGACTGGCTCCCTCTGATATCCGATTGGGAACGGACGGTTGCGGCCTGCCGGTATTCGCCATGCCGCTTCGCGCTTTGGCTACAGCCTATATGAAGCTTGCATCCCCGGACCTTATCGAGGATGAGCCAACAAAAAGGGCGGTCATCCGAATCACGGAGGCCATGCACGCATCTCCCTATATGGTGGCAGGAAATCAAAAGGTGGACACCCTTCTCTTGGAAGACGATAATATTGTGGCCAAAGGAGGATTTAAAGGCGTGTACTGCTTAGGTCTGAAGAAGGAGCGGCTCGGCATTTCGTTCAAAATTGCAGATGGATCAGAAGAAGAATGGGGCTGGGTAGCGGAGTCCATATTGGAGCAAATCGGGTATAGCAACAAAATAACCATCGACCGCTTGAAATCCGCGTATCCCAAAGATTTATGCAACGATGAGGGCCTGAAAGTAGGCAGGGTGGAAACCGCGTTTATGCTGAACGGTGCTTAAGCATGACTGATTAGACCGGAAACCGCCGGGGTATTGATTAGTAAAAAAGGCGGAGGTGACCGGCCATGATTAAGATCATGACGGCAGCGGAAAGACATACTACCCATAAAGACGGTATTCATAGTGAATTCAGCTTTTCATTCGAGGATTATACGGATCCGCATAACGAGCATTTTGGAAGCTTACTGGCGCATAATGAATATATGCTTAAACCGATGGAGGGTTTTGATCGAAGGTTTCATCATGATTTGATCATTGTCCATTTGGTGCTGGAAGGCTCGTTAACGTATGAAGATGATACAGGGAAAGAAATCGAGCTGACTCCCGGTTCGATTCATGTCGTGAATACAGGCACTGGCGTGTACCATGCAGAGAAAAATGCCTCGTCCGAGGACGTACGCTACCTGGAAATGTGGTTTCTACCTGCGGAGCCGGACCTTGAGACCAGTCACCATCAAAGCGATTTTACACAGGAAGAGCGGTTGAACCAGATGCTTCCGATCATCGGGTCGGGCCATGGTGAATCCAGCTTGCCCCAATCGCTGGATGTTGTGATATACAGTACCATACTGGAGACAGGACAAGAACTGACGTACAGCCTGGCAGGGGATCGGAGAATGCACCTGTACGTCATTAGCGGTCAAGTCGAAATATCGTCGGAAGACGGCAAGTTTGATATTACTGCGGGTGATGCCGCCAGGATACAGCGGCGTCATGAGCTGACATTTCGAGGGAACTCAAGTAAGGGGATCTCGGAAGTGGTGATGATCGATATGCCGTAGAGAAGGACAACAAAGCCCCCGGAACATCGCTTGGATCAGCGAAGTTCCGGGGGCTTTGCTATAAAAGGGCTAATGATGATCTACTGGTTCCCGCGCAGCTGCCCGAGCTCCGATACAACTGCTTCCACTTCCGATATACTCAGGTTTTGCTTATTCATGACCATATCGTACAAATCATAAATATCATCATATTGGTTAACCGAGAAGGCGGAGGCTTGCATGGCAGCACCTGTAGCCATCCGAAGCTTGGTTTTAATCTGTTCAATCATATACTCGACATTAGCTTGTGATTTTTCACTCAAATCCATGGATTAACACCATCCTCTCATAGGCGGATTTACGATTTTCATCCCTGTATTGTACCATGTTACCGTGCGGCTCGACCAATGTTTTTGCCATCGGAGACAGAGATAGGTTAAAATCAGGAAAAAAAGGTTTTTTAGGCTGTAAAAAGCAAGGTTTTAAGCGATGTAATCAAGGAGGAGGTCCGTCATGAGCGAACAAGCCGGCAAGACGCCAGGCGTACAGGCTGTAAAAGCTAAAATGTCGGGGCATGAACTGGCGGATTTTTTTCGGACGATTTCGCAGCGGCATGCGCTGGATAGCATCGTATTTTTATGTATTGGCACTGACCGTTCCACAGGAGATGCACTCGGACCGCTAACAGGAAGCCGGCTCTCGGAATACGGTGTCCCGCATGTGATCGGGACGCTGCCCGAACCGTGTGACGCTTTTAATCTTGAGGCAAGACTTCAAGGCATACCTGAGGATAAGTCGATTATTGCCATTGATGCATGCTTGGGACAATCCTCGTCAGTCGGATATTTCTTTACATGCGAGGGTCCACTGACGCCTGCCCAGTCCGTCGGCGGGAGGCTTCCGGCAGTGGGGGATTATAGCGTGGCAGCGGTTGTGAACGTCCATGGACCGAAGCCGTATTGGACTCTTCAAGTGACGTCCTTATACCAAGTCATGGGGATGGCGGAGCAGATAGCGAAGCAAGCCGCTATTGCCTTTGGCCTTAGGCCGTAAGACATGGCGTTTCAGCCGGGGTTGTTTTTGTTTAATAATAGATCATTCTTTATAAAATAATGGGTGTCTATCACATGGCATCCGCTGAATAGAAAGAAGGGTATCGCTATGGAAAAAGTACAATGCAACGGCAGCACGATTTGTTATGTTGATCAGGGACAAGGTGAGCCGATCATTCTGCTTCACGGTTTCTGTGGAAGCTCCGCCTACTGGGAACAGGTACTGCCATTTCTTCAAGGCTTCAGAGTCATTGTACCGGATCTCCGTGGTCACGGGCGGTCTGATGCACCGATGGGATCGTATACCATTGAACAGATGGCAGACGATGTACTGCTATTGATGGATGAGCTCGACATTCCGAAGGCAGCGTTACTCGGTCATTCCCTTGGAGGATATATCACGCTCTCCTTTGCCCAGCGTTACGCTTCTCGTTTGAACGCCTTTGGCCTGATTCATTCCACAGGCTACCCGGATTCGGACGAAGCGAAGGAGAAGAGGGTGCAGGCGGTCAGCACCATCCAAGGGGAGGGCATTACGGCTTTTGTTGACGGATTGGTGCCCGGCTTATTCGCTCCGGATACGAAGGATAACAAACCGGAATGTATTCAGCGGGCGAAGGAGATAGGCTATCTAACGCCACCTCAGGGAGCAATCGGAGCGGCGCTGGCGATGCGTGAGCGTCCGGACCGACGCGATGTGCTCTCCGCGTCCACGCTGCCTATCCTGCTGGTAGCAGGGGAGAAGGACGGATTGATTCCGGCAGAGCGTACCTTTACGACAGACCATGACAACGTGACTCAATATGTAATCGAGGGCGCAGGACATATGAGTATGATGGAGACGCCGGAGAAGCTCGGCGAGGTCATCACTTCTTTCATGGGACGGCTTACGAATGAATAACGCATGAGAATCTTTCAATAGTTTATAATGAACGGATACCCCCTAGCGGGATATCCGTTCATTTATTTTGTGCCCAGACGCGCCATACCTCGTATGCTTGGCCGGCCGAAGTAGAGCGAGAATGGGAGGGGGAGGTCGGGAACTGGAATTCTGGCCCCGGATAGCCTACAATTTAATCGTGATCCGGCTTGAGTTTGAACCGGCAAATTTCTCTCTTGTAAAGGATGATTCGCTAAAGGCTGCCCCGGCATTCCTTCTTGGTTTCTTGGCAGCTGAACGCAGTATAGTAAAGATGAAGATCAGGAATACGCTGCATCTGACATGGATGCAGGTTGGGGGTGCGCGTATGTTTCGCAGGGATTATCTCGTGCGGCTAATTGAGGATATGACACAGATGATTGCCAAGGTGTTTTCGCTTAAGCAGGAGCGCAAGCACACAGAAGCGCTATGGGAGCTGGATGAGCTCTTCAAACGACAGTTCCGGTTGAATTCAGAGCTGCTTCGCTCATTGTCCGCTGCCGATATTGAGCAGCTATTTCGCAGTCACGGTTATCTGGAAGCGGACAAGCTGCAAAGCGCCGCCAGGCTAATGGAAGAGGAAGCATCCCTGCTGCTTGAGCTGGAGCGTGAAGAAGAAGCCGTTATGCTCTATACCAAGGTCTTTCAGCTATATTTGAAGTCGGCCCTGCAAGGAGCGGATTTGAAGCTGATCGGGTTGACGGAACGGATCGGTATGGTGAGAGAACGTTTAAGGTCGTATGCATGGACAGAAACAGCAATGCGGGATTACTATGCGTATACGGAGCAGCAGGGGATGTACGCAGAAGCGGAGAACACCCTCTACCAACTGCTGGATAATGGCAAGATGGAATATGGCGAAGCTGTGCAGTTCTATCAAAGATTGCAGCTGAAGCTGCCTGAGGATTTGGCGAAGGGGGGCTTCCGCTGGAGGAAGTCCACGAAGGAATGGATGAGCTTAAGCGTCGTTTTCCGCATGAAGCGGTGAAAGGCGACAAGTCGTTGACCTAAGCGGGATTAACCTGTCTATCATATAAAGAAAGCGAGATGTACCTTTTGGATGCATTAAGAAAATTGATTCACAACATCATGGAAGAAGGATCATTGATCACAGCTACGCTAAGCCAGCTCCGCAAGCGGGAAGGCATGACCTACAGCA
This sequence comes from Paenibacillus sp. JZ16, assembly GCF_015326965.1. NCBI lineage: Bacteria > Bacillati > Bacillota > Bacilli > Caryophanales > Paenibacillaceae > Paenibacillus > Paenibacillus sp. JZ16. The sequence goes on along the minus strand of NZ_CP017659.1, from coordinate 3,389,919 downwards.
AAGTAACGGTTAAGCCCGTAGAGCTCAAGAACAAGCTGCACTATCAGTTTGCCTATTATTCCGGAACCAAAGTCACCCATCAGAACGTGCCGGCCGATGAGGCGGAGGCCGTGCTGGTTGACATGTTCGAGAATGTATTCCGGCAAGCGATGATGTATACGCCGGAAGCGGACTATCAGGTTCTGATCTCGAAGAAATACAAGGTTTCGATTCTGACCAAATCCCCCTCCAAGACAAAAACGGATTTGTCCCATAACCGGAAAAAGACATATATCCTTGAAGAGGGAGAGCCTGTTCCGTTTCTGGTGGAACTCGGCATCATGAGTGAAGAGGGCAAAGTATTTGCCCGCCGATACGATAAGTTCAAACAGATCAACCGGTTTTTGGAGATGGTTGAGGATGTGCTTCCCCACCTCCCGGAGGACCGTCCACTGACGATCGTTGATTTTGGCTGCGGCAAATCCTATCTGACCTTCGCTTTATATCACTATTTGGCGGTAACCGCGCGCAGAAAGCTGAATATTGTCGGTTTGGATCTCAAGGCGGATGTCATCGAACACTGCAGTATGCTGGCGAAAAAACTGAATTACACCCAATTGCAGTTTCTTGTCGGGGACATTGCGGAATATGACGAACTGGAGCAGGTGGATATGGTGGTCACGCTGCATGCATGCGATACGGCAACAGACGCTGCGCTGGAAAAAGCGGTTCGTTGGGGCGCTTCAGTCATTCTGTCGGTGCCTTGCTGCCAGCATGAGCTGTTCTCCCAAGTCCAAAGCCCCGTGATGGAGCCGCTGCTGTCCCACGGTATATTGAAGGAACGCTTCTCGGCCCTTGCCACGGACGCCATTCGAGCCAAGCTCCTCGATCTGATGGGTTACAAGACGCAGCTGCTGGAGTTTATTGATATGGAACATACTCCGAAGAATATATTGATCCGGGCGGTTAGCGGTTCTGCGGGAGATCGGGATAAGCTGTGGCAGGAATATACCGCGTTCCGCGATTTTTTAAGCGCCTCTCCATATCTTGAACGGGCGTGCAAGGACTTGCTGCCGGATACGTAAAATACATCATGCCGATTCCGGAAAAAGCGATGAAAGTGCGACTGCATTTTCATCGCTTTTTTAGATAGTCAGAAAGTATAAACTTCGGGGGGCAAGCGGCCTTATAGCGCTGATGAGTTCCCCGACGCTGCTTCAAGAATAACAACGTATGTCCTTGCCCACAATGCTAATAGATGGTTTGGCCACGAAGGACGGATGCCTTGCAAGGAGCAGCCGGGGGAATGGTTATGCATCGGAACGGGGGCGCTGGTTCATGGCATGGAGGACCCTGCATCGTATTTGCGGGATGATGCTGATTGCACTTGTCTTTGTGGCAGGTATCCGGAGCGGAATGTTTTTTGACGGGGATGTCTATGGGGTCGGAGCAGGGTTTGGGATGCTTCTGCTGCTTATGATGGCAGCTAAACGGCATGATGGAATCCAAGGCTGGGGAATTCCTGGCACTGGCATGATATCTTCTGGCTTGGTTAATTTAGATAAAGGGTTGCGAGTGGTATTGGGGTGCATCTGCGGAATGATTCTCATGTATGTGCTTCATGGGATCGGGCGACCGCTCTCACTGGAAGGCACGATGAAGGAGATCATCCTGTGGGGAAGTTATGCCTCTTTTACAGCTGTTGCCTGGCGTATAAGCCGTACAGGTGACGGCTTACGTTTGATGCAAATAGGCTGGCATCTGTTGGGCGCTGTGCTGTGCGGGAGTGCTTTGCTTGCCGTGTATGGGCTTTTGGAGCTGCCGTATGGGATCTATCATACGGCGGATGCGAACATCAGCGCGTCCGGCGCGAGGCTTGGCGGCCTGCTTCAGTACCCGAACACGTTCGGGGCCGTGATGGCCGCCTTCCTGCTGGAGCGGCTGTTCGCGCTGCCGCCCGTCCTGCGGACCCGGACGGGCACGCTCCGCGCAGCGGCTGCCCTGCTGCCGCTGCTGCCCTACACTGCCGCGCTGCTCCTGACGGAGTCGCGCGGCGCCTGGCTCGCGGCCGCACTCGCGTGCGCGGCCGGCTTCGCTAAGGAGCGGCGTGCCTTCGCGCCGCTCCTGGTGGCCGCAGCCGCGCCATTGGCGAGCGCGGCGCTGCTGTACCGCCAGCTGGCTGATGCCAAGCTGGCTCCGGCGGTGCTGCCCGGCCTGCTGTGGCTGGCCGGGCTTTGGGCCGGCGGTGTCCTCGCCGGCCAGCTGCTGTGCCGCTGGCGGCACAGCGGGGGCCCGCGGCGGCGGCATGCCGCGCCAGGGGCCCTGGGCGCTGCGGCGCTGCTGGCTGCCGCAGCCGGAGCGGTGATCCTGCATCAGGTGCAGGATCGGACCCTCGGCGGCGCGGCAACGCTGAGCGCGCGCCGCCTCCTATACAGCGACGCGTGGCAGCTGGCCCGGTCGTCGCTGTGGCTGGGACGTGGTGGGGAGACGTGGCGGCAGTCCTACCTTGCCATGCAGTCCCAGCCCTACGTGGGTGCCGAGGTGCACAGCGGATATATGGATATCCTGCTGAATACGGGAGTGATCGGGCTGCTGCTTGTCCTTGTTTTGGTTAGCTTTATGGTGGCAAGGCTTATTGCTGTGAGCTCTCGGCTCATGCCCGCTGTCCTCGTGCTGATCGTGCACGCGGCTGTGGATTTTGACTGGAGCTTTGGGCTGGTATGGCTGCTGCTGTTGTGGCTTACGGTAATGGGCTTCGCTACGACTCCTTCTGGTCGGGAAGTGCAAAACGGACCTCATACAACTCAAAGACGCAAACGGTTCAAAATAGGGAGGAAGCGGCTAGCTGTTTATAAAACGAAGCGGGAATATCCGCCGTTACAGTCGCTGTCACTGCTCCGGGTTACGGCGATCATTCTGCTCGCGGTCTGGGTTCTTCTCGCTGCTGCGCTGGTCATCAGCGAGGTCAAAGAGCGATGGGCCGCTTCGGAACCGCCCGGAGCGCAAATAGCGCTCCTTCAATCCTCGTTAAAGTGGAACCCCGCCAACACGGAGGCAACATTGAGCCTGGCGGATTGGCTTCCCCCAAGCCAGCGAATCCCGCAGCTGAAGCGAAGTTTGGTGTATGCACCGAATCACCCGGAGCTGAGCTGGAAGCTGGCAGAGGCTTACTCGCTCCGAGGCCAATCGGAAGAGGCGGCAGCTTGGTATCTAGCGGCCATCAATCGGGATCGGTTCAATGATGTCAAACAAACCCGAGCCGTGCTGAAGCTGGCTTCCCTCGCAGATTGGCACCGGACGGCAGGAGAATCCGTCAGCTCGGTTGAAGCGGCCCGGACCGGGTTAAATATCTTGAAGCGCTATCGTTCCCTTGCGGCAAATCTTCGTGAGATGGATTCTCATCGGAATGACCGGGAATTCGATCTGTCTATACTTGCGGTAAGGCAAACCACCCGATTGGAAAAAACGTTGAATGGGGGAGGAGCACGAAAGCATGCGGCAAGGCAGCCTGAACAGGCAGATATCCCCGCCCGCCGCTAACTTGAATCGTGTGTCGCAATCTATAGCGGCTTATCGCGTGCCTGCCCGTTCAGGATAGTTGCTAGTACAAGGAAGGGCAATGTTATCCGCCGAAGGCATCCCGGAAGGCCGAGGCCAACTGACGTTCCGGAACCTCCCATAGCTCGGCCAGTTCGCCGCAGACTTCCTTTTCCCACCAGTCGCACAAAAGCTTCTTATTGCTGTAGTTTTCGTGGATCCAGATCAAATTGCCTATCACCTTCCGGTAATACAATTCTTCGCCTTGCTTCAAGGATTCCGGAGGAAGGTACAGCTTGAGACGTTTGGTCGTGCGGTATAATTCTTTGCTGCAGGCCCGCCGTATACCGCGCGGGGAGGGGGGCTTGCTGCCCGGTTGTTTGGCATGGGGAGAATGCATGCGTAACTCACTCCTTTGCTTCACCATATGTCCCGAAACGGGCGAAAGTCACTGTGCCGCCTATAATTGGGCGCAGTAGAAGGCATGTCCTGAGCTGTGTTAGAATAGGCTAGTATAAGAAATCAACGCAGGAAGAAAGCGGGGGACAAGCGTGGAATTCTTATACGAGGCTGTAGGCCGATTGTTTGAATGGATCCAGCAGCTGGGCTATTTTGGAATCATGATAGGTTTAATGGTGGAGGTCATTCCAAGCGAGATTGTACTTGCCTATGGCGGTTATCTGGTATCCCTAGGTGAAGTTAACTTTATCGGAGCCATGATTTTTGGTACCGTTGGCGGCGTGCTCGCACAGTTGTTTATCTATTGGATCGGCCGTTACGGAGGCAGGCCCTTTTTGGAGAAGTACGGGAAGTACATATTGATTAAGAAGAAGCATATCGATTACGCTGAAGAATGGTTCGGCAAGTATGGTACCGGCGTTATATTTACGGCACGGTTTGTACCGGTGGTACGGCATGCGATTTCCATACCGGCAGGCATATCCAAGATGCCTGTGGGAAGGTTTACGCTGCTGACCACCCTAGCCGTTATTCCATGGACGGCATTATTCTTATACCTCGGATTGCTTCTGGGCGATCAATGGGAGCATATTGACGAGAAGGCAGGTCCGTACGTGCAGGAAATTCTGCTGGGGGCATTGGCCGTCATGATTCTTTATTTTCTGATAAAATGGATAAAATCATCGAAGGCGAGGTCGAAATAACGAATGAGTATGAATATGGCAAATCATTTGGGGACAGGCATATCTCCACAGCAATTTATGGACGGCATGCAGAAGAACCAGGAGACGTTCAAGGCAGGATATGAACAGTTTGTCTGGGAGAATGAAGAGGATAAAGAGTTTTTTGAAAGCCTCAATTTCAGGGATGATCTGCGGGTCCTCATTCTGGCAGCGGATTGGTGCGGCGATGTTGCGCGCAATATCCCTGTCGTATTTCGCGCGATGGAGACCGCGGGAATTGAGACGGAAGTGCTGATTATGGAAGAGAATCTGGACGTCATGGATCAGTTCCTGACCATGGGTGCCCGTTCCATTCCGGTTGTTATTATTTCGGATACCGGGGGACATGTTCTCGGCACGTGGGGACCGCGTCCGGCGCATGTTCAGAAGTTTATGATTGAGTTCAAGCAGAACAATCCGGATCGTGAAGCATCGGACTATCAGGACAACCTTGCGGTCGCGCGGCAAAGCATTATTCAAGCCTACGGGGAAGGGTATGAGTTCCACGCTGCCATCATTAAGGAATTGCGTGAACTGATGTCAGGGTTCTAATCATGACACTTCATATTGAGACCTTTAATTTAGGACCGCTTCAGACGAATGCATATTTACTGACAGGGCCTGTAGAAGGCAAAGCGATCATTATCGATCCTGGCATGAACCCGGGGCCGCTTGTGAAGCGAATAGCCGATTTGGAGATTGAAGCGATCCTGCTGACCCATGCGCATTTCGACCACATGGGGGGCGTTGAGGAGATCCGCAAGCTGAAGGGCTGTCCTGTTTACCTGCACACCCTGGAGAGTGAATGGCTGTCCAATCCGAAGCTTAACGGCTCGATGATGTGGCCGCAGGTAACGGAACCGCTGTCCACCGAGCCGGCTGAGTACGATTTGGCGGATGGACTTGAGCTGCAGCTCATCGGACATACCTTCAGCGTCTTTCATACACCGGGACATTCCCCCGGAAGTGTAAGCTTTAAGTGTGGAAATGATCTGTTTTCCGGCGATGTGCTGTTCCGTCTTGGGGTTGGGCGAACGGACCTTCCTGGAGGCCGTGAACGTGATTTGATTGATTCCATTCAAAATACGCTGTATACCTTCCCGGATGAGGTCGTTGTGTATTCCGGCCATGGTCCTCGAACAACCATCGGTTATGAAAAGCAGCGGAATCCTTACGTTCCTGCCAGACGATAAGATAGCTTCCGACATAAATCGGGAAACTTTGTCTGGACAAACCTGGACATCATTGATACAATACGATTAATTAATTGTTACCCATGCGAAGCACGCAGACTGTGGAATTCATCCCGGTTTGCGTTCTTTTATTTTATGGGGAGTTTTTTGGCATGGACGTGATTAGGGGGAAACGCCAGTGAGGAAAGATCATCTATCGCTGTTGAACGGGAGTGTTACAAGAAGCGAAGCGATTGATCGACAACCGGAGTTCCACCGGCAGATTCAGACGGAAATATCCTCAGTTGTCTGGGACAGGCTGGTGAAGGATGAAGGGATCGCGCAGCAGCCATGGCATCATCGGCTGCAGGTTATACGATTTAATCAATAGATGACATGCGAACATGACACCCTCATCATGAACTGAATGGATTCTTTCTATTGGAGAGGGCAGCCGATTTTTAGTCGGCTGCTTTTTTTTGCGTTTTTTACAGATATCGATGAATTTCTTACCGTCATGATAGGTTTTAATAATTGATATCATTCGGTACAGGATAAATATAAAACTCCATTTGAACGATTGGCTGTTGTTAATCGTATTACGGTTGGAATGCGAAAGAAGGTGATGATTTTTTCATGATCCCTGATGAAGAGGGCTTGATACAACAAGCGCAATTAGGAGATGCAGCGGCTATGGCGCTGCTGTTCAAGCAGCATTATTCCTTTCTTTATAAATATTTGCTAAAAGTGACGATGGACCCGATGGTTGCAGAGGATACTGCACAGGATACCATTGTTCGATGCATGGAGAATATGAACCGTTATAACGGGACTTCGTCCTTCTCCTCCTGGATGATTACCATTGCTACCCGGTTGTTCATAGATAGCACCCGGCGTAAGAAACGGGAGAAGAAATGGCTGGAGCAGGAGGCGGTTCAGTCGGCAAGGCGGATGCGCTGGCAGATGGAGCGGCGGGGAGAAGATTGGACGGATATGTTGAATGGATTATCCCGCTTATCTGAGGATCACCGGATTGCCATCCTGCTGAAGCATTATTACGGCTATAGCTATGATGAAATCGGAACGATGCTCGGTATTCCCGAAGGAACGGTGAAATCACGAACAGCCTACGGTATCAAACAGCTGCGAAAGGAGATGGGTGACGATGGTCAAAGGACCTGAGCATGAGGACGAAATATGGATTGAAGGATTTACCAAAGAAATGGAGCGGGTGGATCAATTGTTTGAGGATGCGCCATCCCCATCCCTGGAAGGATTGCATACGCTGGCCGTTCATACCTTGGAGCGCAAGCGGCGGCGGATGAAATACGAATTGCTGCTCTTTCTTCTGATTTCACTCTTTATCGTTGGTGGCGGATTGATGGCTGCCTTGGCGGCGCCGAAGATCCTACTGTTTATTCACGGGTTCGGCATGGTTGCCGGGATTTCCGTTCTTGTATTTTCCAAGAGTCTGAGATCTGCCGGAAAGAAGGGGATCTGATGAATGAAGTTAACGAGAGCCCGCTGGGAGTGATCATCCTTGCCGTTGTGCTTGTGCTGATTCAAGGGACATGGCTTTTCTTGGATGCGAGGAAGCGGGGGCTTGGCAAGATGGCTTGGTTCTGGGGGATATGGGGGTCTACGACAATGCCGATGCCGCTGCTCTTTTACTGGATATTCGTCATCCACAAAGATGACCGCAAGTCTTAAGTTTCTTCATTATATACGGAACATGGGGGATTATTATGGAAATTAATTGGGGATTGATCTGGCCGATTCTTGCATTGCAAGCCATTCTCGCAGTAACGGGGCTGATATCTTTGTTTCGGGCAGAGCCGGCAAACATACGTGGACCGAGATGGGTATGGGTGTTGATTATACTGCTGGGTAACCTTCTTGGCAGCGTTGCTTATTTTGTTGCGGGGAGGAGAGAAGCTTGACGGAAAAAATTTTAAGCATTCATGAATTGACCAAAAGCATAGGAAGCATCACGCCGGTTAAGGGCATTTCATTTGAATTGCAGCGAGGAAGCTGTACGGCCCTGCTTGGTCCTAATGGTGCCGGCAAAACAACTACACTGCGGATGCTGGCTGGATTAATACCTCCAACCCGGGGTGAGATCCGATATGGTTCAGCCGATACGCAAACGAACGGCTGGCGTCAACGGACCGGTTACTTGCCTCAGTATCCGAAGTTTTACAGCTGGATGTCGGGCATGGAGTACTTGTCTTTCAGCGCCAAGCTGTCGGGAATATCCGGACGAGAGGCTAATAAGAGAAGTCGGGAAGTCATCGAAATGGTTGGCCTGGAGCAGGCAGCCAAACGCCGAATATCCGGTTACTCCGGCGGAATGAAGCAGCGGCTTGGCATTGCTCAAGCGCTGGTGCATAAGCCTGAGCTGATCATGCTGGACGAGCCGGTATCGGCGCTTGATCCGATCGGGCGTCGTGAGGTTATGGACCTGCTGGGCCGCTTGCGCGGGGAAGTCACCGTTCTGTTCTCAACCCATGTGCTTCACGATGCGGAGGAAATCTGCGATGACATGGTACTGATGGTAGACGGGGAAATTGCGGAGAAAGGCGCGCTTAGCGAACTTCGCACGAAATATCGCCAGCCGGTCCTATCGATTGAGGTTGAACCGGGGGAGCGGGAGGTTGCTTGGCTCGACAGTCTTGTGAACCGTCCTTATGTGCATGAGATCGAACTCGGCAAACGCGGCGCCAAGCTGATGGTGACGGATATGGATCTTGCGCGGGCTGCTTTAATCAAGGAGCTTGCCGATGACGAAATCGAACTGCTTCGTTTTGAAGCAGGCACGTCTTCGCTCGAGGATATGTTTATGAAGGTGGTGGGCTCATGAAGTCGTTCTGGATTTATTATCAAAAAGAAATGCTCGAGGCAAGCCGGACCTATAAATGGATTTGGGTACCTGCAGTCTTTCTGCTTCTTGGCATTATGCAGCCGGTTTCCACCTATTATTTGCCGGATATCCTGACCATGGCCGGGGAATTGCCCCCGGAAGCGGCGGCATTATTTACCGTCCCGTCCGCCGAGAATGTCATGGCATCAACCTTGAGCCAATTCAGCACCATCGGCCTGCTGGTGCTTGTGCTGGCGGGAATGAACACGGTAGCAGGGGAGCGAGCCACCGGCACGGCTGAGCTTATTCTCGCCCGCTCGGTATCCACGATCCCCATGATGTCTGCCAAATGGGCCGCCTTGATGACGCTGCTGGTCGTTTCTTTTGCGATTGGACTTGGCGGTGCTGCATATTACACGTATCAGCTCATCGGTCCTTTGGAATGGGGATCGGTTACCAGCGGCGGGGGCTTATATGCTGTATGGCTGGCCTGGATCGTAACGCTTGTGCTGCCCCTCGGTGCCGTCCTTCGCGGGCCGGCTGCGGCCTTCATCAGCTTGGCAGTTGCCGGCGTACTTTCGCTCTTATCCGGTTTGCTGCCCTCCCGCGTTCTATGGAGTCCGGGCCGTTTAAGCAGCATGGCCGCTGAGCGAATTCTTGACGCAGGGAGCAGCGCGTGGTCACCGGTACTCGTTGCCATGCTGATTATGGCGGTGTCGATTATCGTTGCCGCGAGGCTGCTTAGAAGGAGTCCGCTGTCCCCGCAATCCTAGTTTTCATGGGAGATTCAGGTTTTATCTGAATCACATGGACATCTCTATCTTTTTTTAGTAGACTATGAAGACAAGAAAAACGTCATCGACGTACGTTATCGGAAGAGAGACCGTATTTAGCGGAAGTTTTTCTTGCGAGATAAGGATGATAAACCTCTGAAGTTTATATTTTCTTATCTCTTAAAAAAGGATAGACACTCAGGAGGTAGACGATGCTGCGTTTAGGGGAAAAGATTACAATCGTTGCGGACGCCTTTGAGCAGAATCTTCCAATCGGTCAATACGGTTATATCATCGCTTATGACCGAAATCCGGACAATGCGTTCGATTACGTCATTCGGATTCCGAGCCTCAACCGTAATTTTTTTGTTCCGGCAGATGATGTCGAGCTGGAATCAATCGTGTTGAAGCAGGAAGCTGAGCGGGTCGAGCGGGAAGCGCTCATCGATTTCGCCCTGTCGACATATAATGAGAAGCTGTTTCATCAAGTGATGAACGGCGAGTTGGAAAGTGTTGAAGAGGAAGAAGAAACCAAGGAAGCAATATCCCAGGCGGATTTCATCAAACAAGTGAATCTTCGTGCTTGGATTTAGAAGAGTCGGCTGAGGCCGACTCTTTTTTTGATGGAATGGAAAAGTAACTTCGAAGCAGCAAGCTTCAAGCTGTTTGGATTGAATCTTGCATGCTTCTACAATATAATGAGAAAAGTTGTCGTGACAGACTTTACCCCTTTAACTGGATAGGGGCATGAAGGAGGATGCAAAGCCATGAGCATTACCGATAAGGATGTTCAGCATGTAGCGAAGTTGGCCCGTTTGAATTTGACGCCTGAAGAAGAGCAGATGTTTACCGGCCAACTGAATGCGATTTTACAATATGCCGAGAAGTTAAATGAATTGGATACAGAAGGTGTTGAGCCGACTACACACGTGCTTCATCTCAGCAATGTCATGAGAGAAGACGAGGTGCGCGAGAGTTTACCTATTGAGAAGGTGCTGCTTAACGCACCGGATGAAGAAGACGATCAAATTAAAGTACCTGCTGTTTTGGAATAGCCTGAAGGGAGGATACACACTTGAGTCTGTTTGATTACAAGTTAACGGAGATACATAATAAGCTGCAGAATAAGGAGCTTTCCGTAACCGATCTGGTTGACCAAGCTTTTACCCGTATTTCCGAACGTGAGGATCGGGTGAAGGCATTTATTACTTTGGACGAAGAAGGCGCTCGTTCATCCGCCAAGGCTTTGGATGAGAGGCTGGCTTCAGAGGGAACGCGTGGACTGTTGTTCGGGCTTCCTGTCGGAATCAAGGATAATATCGTGACAGAAGGACTTCGCACCACATGCGCTAGTCAGTTTTTGTCCAATTTCACGCCGGTTTATGATGCAACGGTTGTCGGTAAATTGCGTGCAGCGGATACGGTGACAATCGGCAAGCTGAACATGGACGAGTTTGCAATGGGAGGCTCCAATGAGAATTCCAGCTTCTATCCCGTGCGCAACCCATGGGATTTAGAGCGGGTACCCGGCGGGTCAAGCGGCGGCTCGGCTGCGGCCGTAGCTGCAGGTGAAGCCTACTTTGCGTTGGGGTCGGATACAGGCGGCTCCATCAGGCAGCCTGCCTCTTATTGCGGTGTCGTGGGACTGAAGCCAACCTATGGCCTCGTATCCCGTTTCGGCCTTGTTGCCTTTGCATCATCGCTGGATCAGATCGGGCCTTTGACGAAAAATGTGGAAGATTCCGCTTATGTCCTGCAAGCCATTGCCGGTTACGATCCGATGGATTCGACATCTGCCAAAGTGGACGTGCCCGACTATCTGAGCGCATTATCCGGAGACGTTACCGGTCTTCGCATTGCTGTGCCTAAGGAATACCTGGGCGAGGGCGTTGACGCTGAAGTGAAGGAAACTGTCCTGAACGCACTGAAGGTGCTCGAAGCGATGGGCGCTACCTGGGATGAAGTTTCCCTCCCGCATACCGACTATGCGGTAGCAACATATTATTTGCTCGCTTCTTCGGAAGCCTCGTCGAACCTGGCCCGCTTTGACGGCGTGCGCTATGGCGTTCGTTCCGACAATGCAGGCAGCCTGATCGACTTGTATCATGAGTCCCGCAGCCAAGGCTTCGGCGATGAGGTGAAACGCCGCATCATGCTGGGTACCTATGCGCTTAGCTCGGGTTATTACGACGCCTATTATTTGAAGGCACAGAAAGCCCGTACACTTATCAAGCAGGACTTCGATAAAGTATTCGAGCAATATGATGTCATCATCGGACCTACAGCTCCGACTACGGCTTTCAAGCTCGGAGCTCAGGTCGACGATCCGCTGACGATGTATTTGAATGATATCCTGACGATTCCTGTCAGCTTGGCAGGTGTGCCGGCAGTCAGTATTCCTTGCGGATTCGCGGACGGACTGCCTGTAGGTATGCAAATCATCGGCAAAGCCTTTGATGAGTCGACCGTACTGCGCGTCGCGCATGCCTATGAGCAAAATACTGAACACCACAAACGGCGGCCTGAACTGTAAACCGGCGGCAGAGAAGGAGGGAAACAATCGATGTCTACATCAAAATATGAAACGGTTATCGGATTGGAAGTGCACGTAGAGCTGCATACGAATTCCAAAATATTTTGCGGCTGCTCCACTGCGTTTGGAGCCCCGCCGAACACACATACATGTCCCATCTGTCTTGGCCATCCCGGCGTGCTGCCCGTATTAAACCGCCAGGCTGTGGAATATGCCATGAAGGCTGCGATGGCGCTGAACTGCACCATCGGCGATGTCAGCAAATTTGACCGCAAGAATTACTTCTACCCGGATTCCCCGAAAGCATACCAGATTTCCCAGTACGATCAGCCGATCGGTGAGAACGGCTGGATCGATATTGAGGTGGACGGAAAGACGAAGCGAATCGGGATTACCCGGCTTCATCTGGAGGAGGATGCAGGTAAACTCACGCACGTGGATGGCGGTTATGCCTCGCTGGTTGACTTTAACCGCGTAGGAACGCCGCTGGTTGAGATCGTGTCTGAGCCTGAGATCTCAACGCCGGAGGAAGCCAAAGCTTATCTGGAGAAAATGCGTGCGATTATGCAATACTGCGACGTATCGGACGTGAAGATGGAAGAAGGGTCGCTTCGCTGCGACGCTAACATCAGTCTTCGTCCATGGGGACAGAAGGAACTCGGCACGAAGGCCGAGCTGAAGAATATGAACTCCTTCCGCGGCGTACAGCGCGGCTTGGAATATGAGCAGTACCGGCAAACGGAAATTCTCGATGAGGGCGGCGTGATCGTACAGGAAACCCGCCGCTGGGACGAAGCGCAGGCAAAAACCTTCTCCATGCGCGGGAAGGAGCAGGCGCACGACTACCGTTATTTCCCGGACCCGGATCTGGTATCGGTGCATATTAGCGAAGAGTGGAAAGAGGCCGTTCGTGCGACGATTCCGGAGCTTCCGGATGCCCGTAAGGCACGTTATGCATCGGAGTATGGATTGCCGGATTATGATGCCGCGGTCATCACGTCGTCCAAGCTGCTCGCCGACTTCTTCGAGGACAGCTTGAACTATACGAAGGATGCTAAATCCGTATCGAACTGGATCATGGGAGATTTGCTGGGTTATTTGAATTCGAACAATCTGGAGCTGTCTGAAGTGAAGATCACGGGCCAGGGCCTGGGCGAGATGATCGGATTGATCGAGAAGGGAACCATCAGCAGCAAAATCGCCAAAACCGTCTTCAAAGAGATGCTGGAGAGCGGCAAGCTACCTGCGCAAATCGTTGAGGAGAAGGGCCTTGTCCAAATCAGCGATGAAGGTGCGATCAAGAGCATTGTCGAGCAGGTGGTTGCAAACAATCCGCAATCCGTGGAGGACTACAAAGCAGGTAAACAGAAAGCGATCGGCTTCCTGGTGGGTCAAGTGATGAAAGAGAGCAAGGGAAAAGCCAATCCTGCGCTGGCCAACAAACTGCTGGTTGAGGTGCTGAACGGATAATCAACGTGTATCCGTCATGTTCTTCGAATTGTTTTTTAGGTAATGGGAGCTTGCCCCGCATCAGGGGCAAGTTCCTTTTTAAGATATCGGAAAGTATAAACTTTCGGAGGGTCTGCTGCCTGATATCGCAAGAAAAACTACCGCTAAACGCGGTCTTTCTTCTTTTGAGAGCACGTCGATAGACGCTTTTCTTATAATAACTTGGTCAGGGGATGAATATATGATAAGAGCATTATCTTTGGAGGATAGGGATACCGTCCAGCAGATATGGAGTCTGCAGCACATGGCGTACCCTTTGGAAGCTGAATTAATCGGATTCTCGGAAATCCCTCCGCTGCAGGATACCTTCGATACGATCCGTTCGAGCGGGGAAACCTTTTTTGGTTATATTAATGAAGAAGGAGATCTTATCGGAGCAATCGCAGTCGAGCCGGAACAGGAGCAGGTCACCATATCACGAATGATGGTCCATCCGGGTCATTTTCGCAAAGGGATCGCGGGGACATTAATTCGCCACGTGTTGGAATCCTATAAGGAGGCGCCCATGTTCGTGGTCTCAACAGGGACGCGCAATACGCCTGCGGTAACCTTGTATGAGAAATTCGGGTTTGTTAAAAATCACGCTTTTGAGGTTGCTCCGGGTGTGGAATTGACCGAGTTCCATCTTCATATACAATGAATGATAAAGCATAAGCGACTGAAGCAGACGTGAGGGGAGTATCGTTCTTTTGAATAATCCTTGGGTGATAGATAATGTATCCATTTTATTAAGATTGCTGCTGGCTATGCTGCTTGGCGGCTTGATCGGTTTTGAACGGGAACGTTCGAACCATGCTGCAGGACTGCGCACGCATATATTGGTATGTTTGGGTTCTACGCTTATTATGCTGTTATCCATTTACGGTTTCTCCGATTTTGTAGACGAGATTAACGTTCGGATTGATCCAGCGCGCTTGGCAACGGCCGTCATTACAGGGATCGGTTTCTTGGGTGCCGGTACCATTCTGTTTACAGGAAAATCCATTACCGGACTAACCACTGCTGCGTCCATCTGGGTTGTGGGGGCCGTGGGGTTAGCGATTGGGGCCGGTTTTTATTTTGCCTCGATCGTATCGACGGTGCTAATTCTTCTTAATCTGGTTGTCTTCAATAAGCTGGAGCAGCGTTACATCCGCGGCAGCAAACTGCATCTGATTACTGTCCACGCAGCAAATACGCCGAATATTTTGGATGACATATCCGCTGTTCTGGAGGAACAGGAATTCGTGATCAAGAAGCTTATCGTTAACGAACGAAGCGGTGCGGCATACGGGGAGCTGCAGCCTGCGGTATTAGGGCTCGAAATCTCGCTGCAGGTCTTGACCGATCGCAAATTCGAACCGATGGAGATCACCCGGCAGTTGCGGGGAATCGGCCATGTAACGATGGTAACGGCTGAATAGGATAGGAATGAAGCATAACAAACGGCTACTGCTGAGCCACCGGCGGTGCCGTTTTTTTGTAGGTTTGCCAGCTTTCTGCGGACGGTCTATCCAGTTTTTTGCCAGTTACTTCAGCTCCTTGTTGGGGTACTATCAAAGAAAAACATCGTAAAACAGCGCCTGTCCCAGGATGTTTGGAAGGAGGCGAGAAGGTTATGAATTTAACACCCGAACCACAAACCCAAGTCAGCAAGAAGAAACGGCATCAGGTCCAGGTTAAGCGACACCCGGGGCTGCAGCGAAAAAAGCGGAAATTATATGCACTTCTATTAGCCGCTCTCATTCCGGGTCTGGGTCATGTGTACCTCGGTATGTACCGTAAGGGGATAACATTTATAATGTTGCTGCTGCTGGACATATCGGCGCTTTTATATTTTTCTTCCATTGGAATGCAGATCAATGTACCGCTGCTTGTCGTTCTGGGTCTTCTGATACCGGTGGGGTATTTTTATAACGTGTATGACGTGCTGCAGGCAGCGGAATATATTATTTCCCGAAAAAGACGCGGTGAGGCAGCGGCTGCTGCTTCCGAGGACGGATCAGGACGGAATCATCCGTTCCGGGGTGAGCGGGGAATCGCTTTTGGCCTCATGTTGGTTGTTACCGGGACGCTGCTCATTTTGTTTCACCAGAAGCCGCCTTGGCTGCAGGCAGGAATCCGAGATTATGGTGCGGAAGCCTCTGCTATCATGCTGATCGTTATCGGGATATGGGCGGGGATCCGGGAAGCTCTCCGCCACCGAAGAGACAAGGGCAAATCCTTGTAACGCATACAGTGGTACGGTGATAACCGATGAGGGGAGGAGACGGATGAAACATAAAATTAGAGTGGGACGATATACAGCCGCCTTGCTGCTTGTATGCACGGGCATATTATTGCTGTTGGACGAGTGGAGAGGCACGGATTATATATTTATGCTCCAGCGCTGGTGGCCGCTGTTGTTTATCCTGTTCGGCGTTGAATATATAGTCAGGTACACGCTGTCGCGTCTCTTGGGCAGACGCAAAGAATTTCGGTTTCGGCCTGACTTGAGGGGGATTCTGCTGGCAGTGGCTGTTACGGCCTCCGTATTCGTCATTTCCCAGCAGGAGCATTTTCTCCATCTCTGGAATCGGGTGAGCCTGAATTTGACGGCAGCGGGAGTGGATTACAGCGAAGCTGAAGGTAACCGGTTCGAGAAGCCGATATTGGAGATTCCCGTTGAGCTTGAAACCGAGAAAATCATCGTCGATCACTTAAACGGGGACATCTCCATCACAAGGCAGGATGTAGACGATATCAAGGTGGAGACGGAAGTATGGGTCGATCAGGAGCAGCCCGGTTTAGCCGAAGCGATCGCCGAGCAGTCGACGATCGAAGTGGGGGAAGGCAAGACGATTACGATTCGGTCCAAGGGGAAGGCCTATGGAGAATCGGGCAAACGGCAGCCCCGTATGAATGTGAACATCGCGGTTCCGGATGATCGACGATTCAATTTTGAGATACGGACGATGAACGGAGCCATAACCTTAAACCGCGTGGAAGCGATTGAGAATATTTTGCTGGAGAGCGGTAATGGACCGATTACGATGGATCGGATTTATGGAAATGTTACGGGCAAGACCTTAAATGGCGATATTACGGCGCGCGGCGTTACCGGTCATATTAAAATGTCCACTAACCGGGGGAATATGCTGGCTGTCGACATTACGGGCGAAACGGATTTGACCACGCAAGTGGGGAATATGACGGTAAAGCGAACGACCGATCATATCCGGGTTCAGACGAGAAACGGCAACATTCTGATCAGCGGGGTAGAGTCGCAATTAAGCGCTGAATCCCTCAATGGTGGAGTGGCTATACGTTCAACCCGTATTGGTGGCGATTGGAATGTGTATAGTGCGGTTGGAGAGATGAATCTTCACGTTCCGCTCGAGGGTGATTACAAGCTTGAAGGGACGATTAGCTACGGCAGCATTCTGACGACGCTGCCCAATCTTCTGATTGAACAGAAAACCATTTCCGGCGAATCCGGTACAGGCGAACATTCCATTCATATAGAGGGAAACAGCAATCTGAACATTTACCGAAGCTATCCGGAACAGGAGGAAGGCCGGAACAGCGGGGGGTGGACGCCTCTCCCGGATTGACAACAATCCAAGAAACGCCGTACAATGAAGGCTAAGAACGATATAAGTTTTGTAACACCCAGTTAAAACTTGAAGGCGGTGGGCAACCATGGGAACTTCCGTACAGCATGCGCTGGAACAACTGAAAACGACCGGTGTCCGTATCACGCCGCAACGTCATGCAATTTTAACGTATCTGGTGGAATCTATGGGCCATCCGACAGCGGATGATATTTATCGGGCTCTGGAACCTAATTTTCCTAGTATGAGCGTAGCCACAGTATACAACAATCTAAAAATGTTTATTGAAGCCGGCATGGTGCGAGAGTTGACGTACGGGGACAACTCGAGTCGTTTCGACGCTAACGTATCGGACCATCATCATGTCATATGCCAGAGTTGCGGTAAAATTGAAGATTTCAGCTATCCGTCCCTTGAAGATGTTGGAATACAAGCGGAGAAAAGCACCGGGTTTGAAGTAAAGGGACTACGAATGGAGCTGTATGGGCTCTGCAAGTCCTGCCAATAGACGCCGGTTGTTATAAATAAACGTGCGGAATGAACCATTCCACACGTTTTTATTTTTAAGGGCGCTATTTGGCGTTAAGGAGTTAGTAATGAGCGAGAGTGAAATGGGGGAGTAGTTTGGCAAGAAGAAGATATCGGGGAAAGAAGAGGCGCACGAGAGGGGGCTCTTTCTTTCTGGGGTTGTTGTTGGTCGCGGCTGGCGCTTGGTGGGTTGTCACCACATTATTTCCGAACCAGACCTATACCGTGCCGGATTGGCGTGGAATGGACAAGCCGATTTTTGTTCAGGGAGAGCTAAAGGAACAGCCTGCCCGGGGCTCCGGCGAAGAGCTGCTGCTGCCGATAACGGTTATTCAGGAGAGCGTGGATGCCAACATTCGTTATGAGGAAGAAACAGAATCCGTCCTTGTAACGACTTCGGAATCCGTATTCCGCATGAAGATGGAGAGCACGAAGGGCGAGCTGAATGGCAAGGGAGTTACCATTCCCTACGCACCTAAGCTGATTGACGGCATTGCCTATGTTCCGATTAAGCCGCTCAAACAGCATTATGGCGTGAGCGTTCACGAGGACTCGGCGACAGGCGCCATTATTCTGATGCGTGCGGGGGATTCGATTCAGCTTGCCGAAGCAGCACCCGGTAATCCTGAGGAAACCGTGGCTCTACGTGAGAGCGGGGAGAAGAAGTCTCCGATTGTATTGGACATGCCGGCCGGTGAGCGGCTTCGCGTATGGCTTGAAGAAGAGGGGCGGTTATTCGTTCAGGCAGATAACGGGTATACGGGATATGTTCCTAAAGAGCAGGTTAAACTTGGGGACGTAAAGGAAATTCCGATGCTTGCGCAGACTCCTTCGCGGGCAGAGCTGGAATGGAAGAACAAGTCGGTCAATCTGGCATGGGAAGCTGTTTATAACAAAAATCCAAGCACGGATAGCATTGGCGAACTGCCCGGTGTCAATGTGGTCAGCCCGACCTGGTTTAGCATTGTGGATGGTGAAGGCACGGTCAAATCTAAAGCCGTTAAGCAGTATGTAAGCTGGGCCCATAACAGGAACATGGAGGTTTGGGGTCTGATGGACAACAGCTTCGATCCGGATATGACAACCGAGGCGCTGTCTACTTTTGATAGAAGATCGCATATTATCAAGCAGATGCTGGCTTATGCCAAACAATATAAACTCGACGGAATCAATATCGACTTTGAAAATGTTCATACCAAAGATAAGGATAATGTCGTTCAGTTCGTGAGGGAGATGAAGCCGCTGGCCAAAGCCAGAGGGCTTATCGTTTCCATTGATGTTACGCCAAAATCGAACAGCGAGATGTGGTCGCTCTTTCTCGATCGGAAACGACTCGGAGAGACGGTTGATTACATGATGGTGATGGCTTATGACGAGCACTGGGCCGCGAGTCCGAAAGCGGGATCCGTATCCTCGCTGCCATGGGCCGAGCAGTCGGTAAGGCGAATCATGGAAGAGGACGCGGTACCGTCATCCAAGCTGGTGTTGGGCGTACCGCTATATACACGGGTCTGGACGGAAACAAGCGAAGCGGGAGAGACGAAGGTGTCCTCCAAAGCGATTGGCATGGAGAAGCTGCAGGCCTTGCTTAAGGAACAGAAGGTGAAAGGTACGCTTGATGCCGGTACAGGACAGAATTATGTCCAATTCACGGAGGGAGAATCCATCAAGAAAATATGGATGGAGGACGGCACTTCTCTGCAATCCCGAGTGAATATGGCCAAAAAGCTGAAGCTTGGCGGCATTGCTTCGTGGAACCGAAGTTTTGCCATTCCGGAAACCTGGCATGTTCTGAAGACGATACATGAATAAAGATTAGTAGGACTTATTTTCATATCATAATAAAGAACCCGGTTATCACGAGGATAACCGGGTTCTTTATGTTTAATCGTCTTACAGGTTGCAAATCCTATTGAGATAGCAAGTTTCTGCAAATCACTTTAGGATCTGGTCTGCTGGGCTTCAAGCTCTTCTGCTGTGATGTTGGCCTGACTTGGATCCAGTGTCAAAATCGTATGGCAGAACATGCAGCGGTCGGTTTTACCCAACATCTTGGTCAATTTATTGCATTCCGGACACTGAATTTGGACCGCACTCGTGGATAGCATACCCGCCCAAAAGTAAATGCCGAGACTCCCCAGCATCATAATCAGGCCAAACACCAATCCGATTCCGGCAAATATTTTGCCTGCTTGGCCGAAGAATACGATTCCGGCTGTACCAAGCACCATAAGGCCCATACCCAGCATCGTCAGCAGCAATCCCCAAGTGCGGA